>CAMNFW010000148.1 GCA_946537565.1 uncultured Ruminococcus sp.
GCCCTTATATGACGGACTTCTTAGCTGAGACCAGTCTGTATATGTGTGTGACCAGAAATTCGACCACCATGAATTATTAAGTTTTTCAAGGCTGCCGTATTTATTCTTAAGCCATTTTCTGAATTCCTCCTGACATAGTCCGCAGTGACATTCTCCGCCAAATTCATTAGAAATATGCCATAGTATAACTCCAGGGTGAGAAGCATATCTTTCAGCAAGCTTTGTATCAATTATACGAACTTTTTCACGGTAAACAGGTGAAGTATAGCAGTGATTGTGTCTTTGGCCGTAAAAGTTACGCTGACCAGTCTGATCAACTCTCAGCACCTCAGGATATTTCTGTGCAAGCCACTGCGGACGTGCGCCTGACGGTGTAGCGAGAATCGTAAAAATACCATTTTTGTAAAGTTTATCTATTATTTCATCAAGCCAGCCAAATTTAAATCTCCCCTCCTCCGGTTCGATCGCTGCCCAGGCAAATATCCCTAAGCTGACACAATTGATATTCGCTTGTTTGAACAGTTCAATGTCCTTTTCAAGTATTTCAGGCTGAGAAAGCCACTGATCAGGATTATAGTCTCCTCCGTGAAGAATGTGAGGAAACTTCGGAGTTGATATTATCTTTTTATTCATCATCATCACCTGCTTAATTTGACAAGATTATCCGCTGATTATACAATAAGGACGAACTGATGTCCGTCCTTATAATGATTATTTTGTACCAAAAATTCTGTCACCGGCATCGCCTACTCCAGGAACGATGTATTTATCATCATTCAGTCCCTGATCCATAACGCCGGCATAAATCTCAACATCAGGATGAGCTTTCTGAACTGCTTCAACTCCTTCTGGTGAACAAACTATACACATAAACTTGATATTCTTTACTCCAAGCTTTTTTACTTCACTGATCGCAGCAGCTGCTGAATTTCCTGTTGCAAGCATGGGATCTACGATAATAACGTGTCTTTCATTGATATCATCGGGCATTTTTGAATAATACTGAACCGGTTCATTTGTCTCTGGATCACGGAATAGTCCGATATGTCCGATCTTTGCAGCCGGTACAAGAGCTGTAACACCGTCGATCATTCCAAGACCAGCTCTGAGTATTGCCACGAATGCCAGTTTCCTTCCGGATATGATCTTTGTCTTTGCAACTGCAATCGGAGTTTCAAGCTCAATCTCCTTTAGCGGAAGATCACGGGTAGCTTCATAGCAGATGAACATCGCTATTTCTGAAACCAGCTCTCTGAACTCCTTTGTTCCTGTATTCTTATCTCTGAGAAGAGAGATTTTGTGCTGTACCAGCGGATGATCAATTATGTGAAGCTCTGACATAGTATATTCCTCCTGTTAATTATTATTTTCAATATCAGTTATAAGGTCGATGCGCCGCTGATGACGGCCGCCTTCAAATCCTGTTGTTAAAAAGATCTCAGCCAGCTCTGCTGCAAGACCCGGTCCAAGTGTTCTTGCTCCCATGCACATAACGTTTGAATTATTATGCAGTCTGGTATATTTTGTTGAAAAAGAATCACTGCACAGCGCCGCTCTTATCCCCTTGATCTTATTTGCGGCAATTGACATTCCAATCCCCGTACCGCAGATGAGTATACCTTTTTCACATTCCCCGGAAACTACAAGTCCACAGACTTTCTTTGCTATATCCGGGTAATCACAAGGCTCTCCGTCTGTTCCCAGGTCACAAAACTCAAAGCCTTTTTCAGTGAGTGTATCGATCACATATTTTTTCAGTTCTACTCCTGCATGATCGCAGCCGATAGCTATCATATTTATCCGCTCCTATCAATTAATTTACCTATGTCTGAATCTGTTCAGTCAGCACCATTAAGTCTGCTCTCAAGATCCTTTTCAGCTTTGACCTTTTGCAGATATGACACTTCCAGCTCTTCCGGAGTTATAGGCTGTCTGGTCAACGCTCCCAGGCATATTCCGTATGCACTCTGGACTCTGCTCTGAGGAGGCGCTATCGTGAACTTCGGCGAACGGTAATCTGTAAAGAAATCCGCTGCGCCATCTCCGCAAAGCAGCACCTCAGTTCCGTTAAAAGCAAGAAACTCTGCCAGCTCATCACGGCTGATTATACTCTCATCGCAAAGAGGTGAAAGCTCATATCCATTGCTTTTGAATGTGCAGGTGTAAACCAGCTCAGCCCTTGCTTTCATTACAGAGCAGATCGTTCCTTTGTAAGCGATATTGCTGTAAGCCAGTCCTTCAAGTGTGGATACTCCGCAGCATTTGCAGTTCAGGGCATAGCACATAGCTTTGACCGCAGCTGCACCAACTCTCAGTCCTGTATATGAACCCGGTCCTTCCGCAGCGGCAATGATATCAATATCGCTCATCTGCTTTCCGGCTTTTTCTACAATATCCTTGACTATCGGCATTATCACCTGCGAATGGGTCTTCTGGGTGAAAAGCGATGCACCTGCAAGAAACACCTCTGATGAAGAGTCAAATAAAGCAGCACTTGCTGTTTTTCCTGATGTGTCAATCCCAAGCACCAGCAAATCTTCCACCGTCCTCAACTATTATTTCTCTTGAATCCTCTCCCACAGCGTTTATGGTTATGATTATTGCATTATCCGGGAGCAGGTCAGAAACATTCTCAGACCACTCCACGGCTGCTATATTATTTTCAAAATCATAGTCATAAAATCCAGTGGATTCAAGCGCTTCCTCGTTCATTATTCTGTACATATCAAAATGATACAGCGAAAATTCCTCGCCGCTGTATTCATTTACCAGGGCAAAGGTGGGAGAAGTCACACTGTCTCCCAGTCCAAGACCCAGCGCAAGACCACGGGTGAATGTGGTTTTTCCTGCGCCGAGTCCCCCTTTGTATGCGATCATATCACCGGGACGGAGCAGTTTTCCAAGCTTTTGTGCAGCTTTTATAGTCTCGTCCGGTGAATTAGTGATTATCCTCATATATCAGAAAAGTCCGCTGATATTTCCGTTGTTGTCGCAGTCGATATTCAGTGCCGAAGGTTTTTTCGGAAGTCCCGGCATGGTAAGAATATCGCCTGTATAGATAACAACAAAACCTGCACCTGATGAAAGTCTTGCATCTCGAACTGTGATGCGGAAATTCTTAGGCTTGCCAAGCAGCTGAGGATTGTCTGAAAGTGAATACTGTGTTTTTGCAATACATATCGGAAGATCACCAAATCCTATACTCTCGATCTCCTTGATAGCCTTTTCAGCCTGAGCTGTGTAGTTTACACCTTCTGCACGATATATCTCACGGGCAACCTTATCTATCTTATCTTTAATAGTACGATCGGTCTTATACAGCGGACGGAAGCCTTCATCACTTCCTTCACAAAGTGAGATAGTCTCACAAACCTTCTCAGCAAGATCAATTCCGCCGTCGCCGCCTTTAGCAAATACCTCACACATTGATACCTCTACTCCCATATCTGCACAGAATTCCTGTACAAACTCGATCTCCGGATCGGTATCGCTGTCGAATTTGTTAATCGCAACTACAACCGGAACATGATACTTGTGCATATTTTCAATGTGAGTTTTAAGGTTTACAATACCCTTTTCCAGCGCCCACATATTCTCTTTGCCCAGATCCTCTTTCGGAACTCTGCCGTTGTATTTCAGTGCACGGATAGTGGCTACAAGCACTACGCATGACGGCTTTAATCCTGCATATCTGCACTTGATGTCAAAGAATTTTTCTGCACCAAGATCAGATCCGAATCCAGCCTCAGTTATACAGTAATCTCCCAGCTTAAGAGCAAGCTTAGTGGCTCTGACAGAATTGCAGCCATGTGCGATATTTGCAAATGGACCGCCGTGGATAAGAACTGGATTGTTTTCAAGTGTCTGCACAAGATTAGGCTTCAAAGCATCCTTCAGAAGAGCGGTCATTGCTCCTACACAGCCGATCTCTCTTGCGAAAACAGGCTGTCCTTCAGTGTTGTACGCTACAAGTATATTTCCAAGTCTTTCCTTAAGATCATCAAGGTCAGATGCAAGACAAAGTATTGCCATAACCTCAGATGCAACAGTAATGTTGAATCCATCCTCACGGGGAATGCCGTTTGCCTTTCCGCCCAGACCAATAACTATATCTCTTAAAGCTCGGTCATTCATATCAAGACAGCGTTTGAAAAGTATCCTGCGCTGATCTATTTTAAGCTCATTTCCCTGCTGGATATGATTGTCGATCATTGCACAGAGAAGGTTGTTTGCAGATGTAATAGCGTGCATATCGCCGGTGAAATGAAGGTTGATATCCTCCATTGGAACGACCTGTGAATATCCGCCGCCTGCTGCTCCGCCTTTTATTCCGAAAACCGGACCTAATGAAGGTTCACGAAGAGCAAGGACTGCTTTTTTTCCTATCTGTCCCATTGCCTGAGCAAGACCAACGCTGACTGTTGTTTTGCCCTCACCGGCTGGAGTTGGATTGATCGCAGTAACAAGAATAAGTTTGCCGTCTTCCTTTCCTTCAAGACTTGCATAAAGATTTTCAGAAAGCTTAGCCTTATAGTGTCCGTAAGGTTCGATAAAATCCTCACTTATTCCAAGATCAGCTGCGATCTCAGTAATCTTTTTCATTCTTGCACCCTGAGCGATCTCTATATCTGATAACATAAAAGGTTCCTCCGTTCGTCTTTTTTCTTTTAAATTGCAGTAAAAACAATCTATTTAAATATACAAATATTATTATATCATAATTATCCTGAAATTGCAAGGTTATGAATATATAATAATACATATGAGCCTGAATTTTTTGTTGTTTTCACAAATTCTGACAGTTCATTTTGTAGATATTGCTTCATTCATTAGTGCCATGTTGACAATAGAATGAAAAAACAATATAATAAAGAAAAAAACGATAGAGGTTTGATAAGTATGAAAGGATATATACATTCTACTGAAAGCTTTGGTACAGTTGACGGACCAGGAGTTCGGTTCGTGGTATTTTTTCAAGGCTGTCCCATGAGATGCCTTTATTGCCATAATCCTGATACATGGCTGTTTGGAAAAGGAAAGCTTGTTGATACTGATGAGCTATTGGCTGAATATGATTCCTACAAAGAATTCCTGAGATCCGGCGGAATCACCGCTACCGGCGGTGAACCTCTCGCACAGCCGGAATTTTTGGCTGAGCTTTTCAAAAAAGCTAAAGCTAAAAATATCCACACCTGCCTTGATACCTCCGGCATCGTATTTGATCCTGATAACCACGAAAAAATTGATGAGATATTGAAATATACTGACCTTGTTATGCTGGATATCAAACATATCGACGCTGATAAACACAAAAAGCTTACAGGCTTCAACAACTGTAATATCCTCAGTTTTGCCCGATATATCAGCAATTGCGGAATTGAATTATGGATACGTCATGTAGTTGTTCCTGGTATTACTGACGATGAAAATGAACTGTTCAGTCTTGGAGAGTTCATCTCCGGTCTTAAAACGCTAAAAGCTCTTGATGTCCTGCCTTATCATGATCTTGCAAAATCAAAATATAAAGCCTTAGGCATGGAATACCCTCTTCCGGATACTCAGCCTATGTCAAAGGAAGGTGCTGTTAAGGCAAGAAATATTATTATGAAAGGAATCAAAAGCGGTTTAAAAAAATCAAAAAAGACTTAA
>CAMNFW010000149.1 GCA_946537565.1 uncultured Ruminococcus sp.
TAACAAAAGTTTAAGACAATTTTTATTGAAAATGATAAAGCAATGTGTTATAATTTTTATAACAAGCAAATAGATCTGAATTGACCGCAATAATAATATTAGGAGGAATGATCTATGAAAACAAGAGCTTTATTACTTTCATTAAGCATGATAATAACCGCAGCAGCCTTTACATCCTGCGGAAATTCAGCAGAAAGTTCAACAAGCAGCGCATCAGTTGCTGAGGGTGCAGGAGATGAATATTCATCTGCCAAAAAAGACGAAGCAGCTGAGGCTGGATATGAAGAGGCTGCAGGAGAATTATCAGAAGGAGCATTGGAGCCGGAATTGGCAGCTGATCTTGATGCAGCAGACATTGAAGCTGATGAAATACTGGCAATGGATAAAACGGAAGAAGACGGCGGTGAAATGCCTGTTCCGGATGAAGACATTTCAGATGCTTTTATACTTACAGCAGGCGAGTGGAATGACAATGACAACTGGGGATTTTTCTCAAATATAGTAAATAACCAGCTGGTAGAATTTCCGCAGTACGGACTTGACCCGACGCACAGGATAGCAGTAAAGGTTGAAAATTCTGGCACACCGCTGAGAAACAAGCGAGTTAAGCTGCTGAATGCAGAAGGCGATGTACTGGGAAGTACGCTTACAGATAAAAACGGAAATGCTTATTTTTACGGCTGGAACAATATTGGCGGCGGAGACGATCCTGAGCTTGTCATAGAAGCGGAAGGGGCAGAGCCGGTAACATTCGGATATAGTGATGCGATTCCGGCGCAGAGTGATGACCAGAGTTTAACGCTCAGCTCAGACTATTCAGTAACAGTTGAATCTGCTGAACAAACAACGGATCATGCTGCCACAGAGGTCATGTTTATTCTTGACACCACAGGTTCAATGGGTGACGAGATAATGTATCTGCAAAAGGACTTTGCAGCGATCGCAGCAGAGACAGCAGGGGATAACATCACATATTCCGTAAACTTTTACCGTGATGCAGGTGATGACTATGTAACAAAGTGCAATCCGTTTACGAGTGACATAAGTGAAGTTCAGTCACAGCTGAACAATGAATCAGCCAGCGGCGGCGGAGATTTTCCGGAAGCAGTTGCAGACATACTGGAAGAGACCATAACCTATGGGCAATGGAGAGAGGATTCAAATAAAATAGCGTTTTTAATATTTGACGCACCGCCCCATGACGGTACAGATGAACAGATAGCAGCAGCAATAAAAGCAGCAGCTGAGAAGGGTATACATCTTGTACCGGTAGTAGCTTCAAACAGCGAACGTTCAACGGAGCTGTTTGGAAGAGCAGTGTCCATAATGACCAACAGCAATTATGTATTTCTGACAGATGATTCCGGAGTAGGCGAGTCGCATCTTGAGCCGATAATCGGAGCATATGACGTTGAGCTGCTTCATGATATAATAGTAAGAAACATCAACGAGATATCATCATAAGTAATAGTATATTGTTCAGGGAAATGTTTCAGATATTTAGCCATAGTATTTTTGATAATATATCAGAGGTACTATGGCATTTTTTATTGACAAAAAAGCAAAGGACAGAGGCGGCATAATAAACAGCACAAAAGAAAACCGGGAGCATTTCAGTGATATGCTTCCGGTTTAAAAATTAATTATAGAAATCCCAGCCGTCGAAGCTGACGTTATTAATAAGCTCTTCCGGAACAGCGGCGCAGAACAAATAACTGTCCGGCTGCTGAACAAAGGAATCCGAAAGCTCAGAATAAACAAATTCAGCCTTATTTCCGTCAATTACAAGGGCATAAGGGTAAAGCTCCGGGGAGCCGTTTTCAAAATTTTTGTATTGAACAAAGAGGAAATTATTGATCGAATCCGGGTATTTATCAAAGTCGAAGTTATACAAATTAAGTTCAACGAAATCAACGAAATTATTATCTTTTCCAAGTCCGAGACCGTCCCAGACCTGAGCGGTACCGTCCTCGCCGTAAATGATATAATTACCGGAAAACTGAGTATTTCTTGAATGAACGGAACCGATATAAATATCATCAGTAGTAAGAATAACAGCATCTTTGCTATATTTTCTTGTGTCAATGACAGGTGTAAACTCAGAGCAGACATCCTGCGGAGGAGCTACCCAGGAGTCGTAATTATCCTCAGTGAGAAATCTCAGAGGGATAGAAGCATAGAAGATATAGGTGCCGCCTTTTTTACCATTGGGATAATCATCGCCTAAGGAGAGATCCATGTTAATATTATTACCTGAGATAGTTAAGGAGCTGTCATCGAGAAACACGAATTTTTCATCAGACTGAGTGAATCTGACGAGGAGAGCAGACTTGGAAAAATCGGCAGAAAGGAAATCCAGCATAGAGTTATTTCTTGTATCTTTAAGGTGGGAAGACATTTGTTTGAACCTGCTAAGTTCATCAACTGAGCGGATAATATAATTAGTATCGCCGTAGATATCATAGAGAGAAGCGCTGGGTTTATAGCCATATTTAAAGAAATAGTCCTTATCCTGGTACATATTGTTTCTGTCGGGGATGATCCAGTTGGAGGCATTGCCGTGGCTGAGGTAATCATCGAGGAGATCTTTAGGGACGGCAGCGATATGGCAAGCGCCTTCCTCAGCATCAGGAGTGGTATCGCCATAATCGGGATAAACGCAGTCCTGAGCGTTGATGAAGAAAAGAAAATCATTATCAACGAGAATGCCGCCGGCATAGATTTCGGTACCGATAACAAAGCTTTCATAAGATAAAAGATAGTCATATTCACTGACAGGATATTTTTCTGTCATAGCATTGAAAGGATCAATAACGGCATTCTGGAGCAGCCAGCGAGTCTGGTCATCAGCGTCTTCTGGAATAAAAAGCGGATAAAGCTCACGGGCATATTCCAGCTGTTCCTGATCAGTGATAAGGAGATTTCGTGGCATATTGCTGACATAACCGCATTGAATGCTTTCGATGTAGATATCGTCGCCGGTATAGATCTTAGCATTTTCGGAGAATTTGCTCATATCAAGATCACGGGGCTGGTGTTTACCGTCAGAAACGGGGAAAGATGTGATCATAGGCGGCTTAGTAGTATCAGCAGAATTAGCGGAAGGATCAATGTTTAAATCAGCGGCAGACTTACCGCAGCCGGTCATAAGCAGTCCGCAGAGCAGAAGAATAACAGATTTTTTCATATAAAAACCTCCTTTCTAAAGCAGTGTCCGAAATAGCAGAAGGTGATGCAGAGCAGATAAAAAAACGTGACCCTGCACAAAGAATATAGCAAATATTTGTGCAGGGTGCATATTACGAAGAGAATTGGCTGTTATAAAGCTGAGCGTAGAAGCCATTTTTACGCATAAGCTGAGAGTGATCACCTTGTTCGATGATATTGCCGTTTTTCATAACAAGTATCACATCTGATTTTTTAATAGTAGACAGACGGTGAGCGATGATGAAGCTGGTTTTACCTTCCATGAGCTTATTGAAGGCACGCTGTATTCTATGTTCGGTACGCAGGTCGATGGAGCTGGTAGCCTCATCGAGGATAAGCATAGGCGGATCCATGAGCATAACTCTTGCGATACAGATCAGCTGTTTCTGACCCTGAGAAAGACCGCTGGATTCAGAAACAATGGTATCGTAGCCTTTTGGGAGACGTTTAATGAAACCGTGAGCGTGAACAGCTTTAGCAGCAGCGATGATATCATCTCTTGAAGCGTCAGGAACACCGTAGGCAATATTTTCGGCAACAGAGCCGGTGAAGACCCAGGTTTCCTGCAAAACCATGCCAAAGCTGCTGCGGAGGCTGTCACGGGTGACGGAACTGATATTTTTACCGGAAACAGAGATATTACCGCTGTCGATGTCATAGAAACGCAGCAGGAGATTTATGATAGTAGATTTACCGCAGCCGGTTGGACCGACGATAGCGATGCGCTGACCGGGCTGAACATCAAGGCTGAAATTCTGAATGAGCTTAACATCGGGGCGGTAGGAGAAAAACACATTCTGGAAGCTGAGGCTGCCAGAGCAATTTTCGAGGATATCCATATCGGAATCGTCAGAGACCTCATCCTCGTCCAGCACATCGAAAACACGCTGAGCGGAAGCAACGGCATTTTGCAGCTCAGCAAAAACGCCGGATATTTCATTGAATGGTTTAGTGTACTGATTGGAATATGCAAGAAAACTGGAAAGCTTTCCGACAGACATTGCACCGATAAAAGCCGAATGCCCCATAGCACTGAGAGCGCCGAGAAGACCGACAGCCGCATAGATAAGACCGTTTACGAATCTGGTGGAAGGGTTAGTAGTGGAGCTGAAAAAGGTAGCTTTAGCGCCGATTTTACCGTAATCACGATTAATGGCGGCGAATTTTTCCTCAGCTCGCTTTTCAAAAACGAAGGAGCGGACGATTTTCTGATTTCCAGCCATTTCCTCAGCGAAAGCGACCATATCGCCACGGAGCTTAGACTGCTGGACATAGGAATCATGGGAAGCTTTAGAGATTTTAGAAGCGACAATAAAAGAAAGCGGTGTAAGAATAACGACCACAAGGGCGATCTTGAAATTGATCGTCATCATGAAAATCAGAGTGCCGATGATAGTTATAATACCGCTGAAAAACTGAGTGAAGCCCTGTAGGAGACCATCGGAGATAATTTCGATATCATTGATCACACGGCTGGTAAGTTCACCATTAGTATGACCGTCGATATATTTTAGTGGAACTCTTTCGAGCTTAGCGAAAACGTCCTCACGGATATCACGGACGGTGAGGAAAGAGAGTTTGTTAGTGCAAAGGCTCATAAGCCATTGAAAGATACCGCTGGCGGTAACAATGACAGTGAGCTTTGAGATGATGAGTTTAAGGGTAAAGAAGTCCACATCATCTTTACCGGAGCAGCAGTCAACAGCTTCACCGATGAAGACCGGGACAGCAAGAGAAAGGGAGATGCCGGCAGCAGCGAACAGCAGAGTCATGATGAAAAAGGGAAAATACGGGCGGGCATAGGAAAACACTCTTTTAAGGGTATTAAGCATAATGGTTTTCCTCCTTTTCATTCATTTGCGAGCGGAATATTTCGTGGTAGACCTCACAGTTTTCGAGCAGATCCTCATGAGTACCGATACCGACCGCAGCTCCGTCCTCCATAACGATGATCTTATCGGCATCTTTGAGGGAAGTAGTACGCTGAGAGATCATGACGACAGTGGTATCAGCCATATTATTTTTCAAAGCCTTGCGAAGATTGAGATCAGTAGAATAATCGAGGGCGCTGGTGGAGTCATCGAGAATGAGGATATCGGGATTTCCTACCAAAGCTCTTGCGATAGATAGTCTCTGACGCTGACCGCCGGAAAGATTGCGACCGCCCTGAGAGATGTGAGTATCAAGACCGTCGGGCATTTTTTCGACAAATTCCCAAGCCTGAGCAGTTTTAAGGTCTTGGATTATTTCATCATCGGCAGCGTCATCTTTTCTCCACC
>CAMNFW010000150.1 GCA_946537565.1 uncultured Ruminococcus sp.
CAGGTAAATTTCTTTCGGAAAGCAGTTGATTTTTATCACAGGATGGGGTATAATGGAAGTAACGAAAATGCAAGAGGGAGGTAAGGCTCATGGGAATATACCTTAATCCTGACAACATTGATTTTCAGATTGCTTTGAATTCAGAAATTTATGTTGACAAAAGTGAACTCATTAAGTATACCAATAGGCTGATTTATACAGAGCAACGGTTTATATGTGTCAGCCGTCCGAGAAGATTTGGAAAATCAATGGCAGCGAATATGCTTGTGGCTTATTACAGCAGAGGCTGCGATTCAAAGGAAATGTTCAGTGGTTATAAAATTGCTAATGACAAAAACTTCGGAAAGCACCTTAACAAGTACAATGTTATCCATATAAATATGGTTAATTTTATTAAGAGAAAAAAGACAGTTTCTGAAGCACTTGACACTCTTAATAAGAGGTTACTTCATGAATTGAAAAAGGAATTCGGCGATGTTGATTGCTTTGATTGGACTGATTTGATCTCAGTTCTCGGTGAGATATTTGCCGAAAAGCAGATTCCGTTTATATTCATCATAGACGAGTGGGATTGCGTATTCAGAATGTTCAAGAACAATGAGTCAGAGCAGTCGGACTACCTTGACTATCTTCGTGATTTACTGAAAAATCAGAAGTATGTTGCATTTGCATATATGACGGGAATACTTCCAATCAAAAAATATGGTGAGCATTCTGCACTCAATATGTTCACAGAGATTGCAATGACAAATGCAGCTCCGCTTGAAGAATTTACAGGCTTTACAGAAAGCGAAGTATTGGATATTTGCAATGAATATGAAAAGGATTTCAATGAGGTCAAGCGTTGGTATGACGGATACAATGTTGACGGGGTTTCGATTTATAATCCCAAGTCAGTGGTAGAGGCTATTGTGCGCGGAAAGTTCAGAAATTACTGGACATCGACTGAAAATTATGAAGCTCTTGAAGAATTCATATTCAGAAATGATGACGGACTCAGGGATACTATAATCTTGCTTCTCGCAGGAGAAAAAAAGAAAATTGACCCATCAACATTCACTAATGATATGGTAACATTCAACTCACAGGACGATGTGCTTACGCTGCTTGTTCATCTTGGATATCTGACCTTTGATTCCGATACAAATGAGGTATCTATCCCGAACTATGAAGTTTCGGAACAGTTTGCAAGTACAATCAGAAACAAGGATTGGGCGGAAGTTTCAAATGCACTTAAAGTATCGGATGACTTATTGCAGGCAACATTGAGTGGGAATTCTGAAAAGGCTGCACAGCTCATATCCGACAGTCATAAGGAAAATACTTCGATACTGCAATATAATGATGAAAATTCACTCGCCTGTGTCCTTTCGATAGCATATTACTCAGCACGAAAAGACTACATTATCCACAGAGAGCTTGCAACCGGAAACGGATTTGCTGACTTGGTTTTCATTCCGAGAAAAGGCAGAAATCTTCCTGCAATGATAATCGAACTGAAAAAAGGTCACTCTGCAGAAGAAGCGATCGAGCAAATAAAGGCTAATGACTATCTGCACAAGGTATCAGAGTATTCAGGTGAGATACTGCTTGTCGGTATAAATTACGATGAGAAGAAAGGACACACCTGCATAATAGAAAAGGTCACAAAATAAAGATATCCCGAACCACATATCTAAGACAGGTTATCAATATGTGATTCAAGATAAATTTTTTGAGTGAAATTTCAAAAAATACTTGACAATTTACAAATAATATGATAGAATTACATCAGTAACAAATGTCATCTATTTTGTTGCAACATGACAGAACAAAGCTCATGCAATTGCATGGGCTTTTTTAGTTATTGATCTGTCCGACTCTTGTGCGCTGCGGAGAGATACGCTGAAAAACGCAGTAAAGACAGCGGCAGTAAAAAGCAGCTGTCCTCGGCTATATTATATAGCATTGTTAGGAATTTGTCAAGCTTGAAAAAAATTTACATAATTAGGTATGAGATCGCTAATTTTAATTAATTATATCATATGAAACGTTAAAAAGCCGTTACAAAATTTTGCTTTTTGCATAAAAATATACAAGAAAGAATCTATAGTATTTTTATTTTACAAAATTTCGGCGACACTGGATTTGAGTGAGCTTCACAGATGATCATCGGGCAGAAAAATAGAAGCATATGCTAAAAAAGCAGGGAGCTACAATAATTATCTGCCGGCTTCTTCGGAGAGAGTGATTCTTGCGGTGGTACCGTTTTCAGTCATAATGATATCGAGCTCAGCGTTCTGCATAGAGCGAAGGCGGGAGCGGACGTTATCAATACCGATGCCTTTACGTTTTTTCTGCTGAACGGTGAGGCTGCTTTTGCCGGAACCGTCGTCGATGATCTCGATGATTATGAAGCCGTTATTTTTATGAACGGAGATCTTAACGGTACCGCCTTCTTCGTATGTACCGATACCATGCCGGACAGCGTTTTCGACCAGAGGCTGAACAGAGAGAGCCGGAACGAGGAAATTATCCAGTTCGATATCATATTCAACCTGGAGTCTCTCGCCGAAATTCAGTCTTTCCAGTGAAAGGTAGGCTTCCACGTTACTCATTTCCTGTTCAAAGGAGATCATTTTAGTATCACTGAGGGCTTCAAAGTGGGAGCGGAGGTATTTTGAGAATTCAGTAATACTCTCATAAAGATCGGGATTATCTCTGCACTGAGACCTGAGAGCCATGAGGGAGTTATTGATAAAATGGGGTTGTATCTGAGCGATGAGCAGGTCATTTTTACTATGTTCGAGATCGAGCTTGCTTTTATAGAGCATAGCCTGGATCTTATTGTGATAGATAGCGGTCATATACCAGTAATAGATGAGGAGACCGAGAGCGCAGACCTCGTCGGTATTATGGCTGATCAATTCGATAAGCTCCAGGAAAATAGTAATGATCGAAGCGAGAGAGATGAAGAGGATAATGAGGCCTCTTTGTTTATCGCCTTCATTGATTATTTCAATAGTCTGAGCGGTAAGGATAATGATATAGAAGATCATGAGAGCCGCCGGATAAAACCGCAAAGGGCCGCCGAAGAAGGAATGATCATTCCTATAGCCGTAAATTATATTAACACCGAAGAGATTAACAGACAGGAGAATGATATTAACAATCTGAGGAACGGCGAGGAGGAGTTTTCTTTTAATGGGAACAGTCATGTAAGTTTCGATGAGAATAAGGAGTGGATAGATGGTATAGACAACGGAGGCTTTGAAATAGAGTATCCAGACGGGCTTGTTATAACTGTCGCACCAGATCTCGATGAAGTCAAAAACAGACAAAACCATGACCAGAGCCATAACGGCAAGCATTAATTTCACACCCTTGACGGGTTTAGAGCAGTTGACGAGCATTTGCATTGCGAGGGCAAAAAGGGTCATGATCGTAACATAGTTATCAGAAATGTAGTCTGAGAATAATCTTGCCATACTATCACCTTTAGAAGCACATAATAATCATCAGCAGTACACAGATATTATACCAGAAAATCGCCGTAAAGTCAATTAAAACGGTCAAGAAAAAGGTTCTGCCGGAAAAGACAGAACCTTAGAAAAATTATAAATAGAAGACTCTTCCTTCACGGCGTGCAGGAGGATCAGGAAGCTCACAGTCAGCATAACCGACAGCGAGGTGACCGATGCCTTCATAATCACCGTCAAGACCGATCTTATCGAGAATATTTCTGCCGAAGTCAGAATCGAATTCTTCCTTAGCACGGTGGATCCAGATGCTTCCGAGCCCAAGCTCATGAGCCTTAAGCATCATGTTGCCGAGGGAGAGACTGCCGTCATAAATACCGGTGGGGACAGATTTTTCAGCAATAACGATAAGGATAGCCGGAGCGCCGTAGAAGGGGTCGAAGCCGGTGTCCCAGCCGCCGATCCTGCGGTTTTCATCAGCGATCTGATCACGGATATCCTTATTAGTAACAGCGATAATGACAGGAGCCTGTTTACCTCTGCCGTTAGCGGCATAAAGACCGGCTTCAATGATCTGGTCGAGCAGCACTTTAGGAACCTGATCGGGTTTAAAATTACGGATACTTCTTCTTTCTTTGATGATTTTAGAAAGCTCACTCATAGTAAAGACTCCTTTTCAGAAAATAAATATCTCAGCGGTGGTGAAATTAAAAAGATTTAATATATCATACATCTGACAATTTTTTAATTATACCGCAGACCTTATAGCAGCCCAGCGGAACGGAGCTTATCTCAACAGGAACGGATTTTTCCTGAGACAATCTGTAGATATGCTTAAGTTCATCTGAACGGGAATATTTTTCATTGACAATGATTTTCCAGGGGATACGTCTCAGGAGAACTCTTGTAGCTTCACCGATACCGGGTTTAATGAAATTGATATCGGAGACATTATATTCAGCGGCGATATTTCTGACGATATCCATACCATTGATATTTTCCGGAGCGACAGGAAGCAGTGGTGACTTATCATAAGAGAACCATTTCTGAACGCTTTCGAGGAACTGTTCAGACAGGTCTTCATCTTTAAGCTCAGCATAGAAGGCAGCGCCGTGGAAATCGTTTTCGCCGATGATATCCTTACGCAGGAAGGTTCTGCTTATAAGACCGGTAACAGTGGCATTGAGGCAGGAAGAAGGGATAAGGATATCCTCATGGGTACCGCAAAGGGCGGTGATATTAGCCGGGTCAGAGACCACAGCAAGCTCACGGCCGATATCCGGAAAATCCTCTAAAGCATTGCAAAGCTGACGAATAATAGCGCCCTTGCCGATCCAGCCGTCCACAAACTGGATATCCTGAGCCTTGTGACGGGCGAGGATAAACTTTATGGCATTTTTATCAATACCTCTTCCACGGATAATAGAGACAGCGTAGTGGGGGACGGAAACGTTATATTTATTAAACAAATATCTTTTAATAAGTATACCGATAGGAATACCGGCTCTTGCCAGTGAAACAATAACGGGGCAGCGGTTTTTTCTGGAGAAAATAATTTCAGAGACCACTTCGACAGCCTCAGCAGTAGCTTTAGCGTAGTGGGTGAGAGCGTGGAGATACAGCTGCATATATTGTTCTGAGGGTTTATATTCGAGGGGGAGCATTTCGCAGTAATGGGTACCGGACTGAATATATTTTTCCCGAATTTCAGCTGGAAGGGGAGTGACGAGACCGGTTATATCCTTAAGCAAAAGCTCCACATCGTTATTAGAATAGCTGCTGTGCATGGTTCTGATCACTCCATTGGATAATAGTAATATTTTCGCTGCCGCAGTTTTTGAGGGCGCTGACGAGGCTGGCGGCACCATTTTTGTCAATATTTTCAGCATCAGTAACAATGAAGACAGCATCATATTT
>CAMNFW010000151.1 GCA_946537565.1 uncultured Ruminococcus sp.
CCGCCGATAACACAGTAATAGGGAAGAATAAGGGCAGGGATTATAGCAGCCAGCCAGCCGAGACCGGCGAATTTGCTGTTAACATCTCTGTAAGCACCGACAACGCTTTTGCCTGTGCGTCTTCCGATAGCAATTTCAGTCAGCATGAGGCTGAAGCCGAAAGTAACTGCGAATATCAGATACACCAGCAGAAAAACACCGCCGCCGTATTTTGCAGCAAGATATGGGAACCGCCAGATATTTCCAAGACCTACCGCTGAGCCGGCAGCAGCAAGAATGAAACCGATCCTTGAGCCGAATCCGCTTCGGTTAGAGGTATTGTCATTGTTATTCATGATATTTCCTTTCTGTCTTAAAGTTAAAGATTTTTAAAAAGCTGAAATTAAATATATTCAACAGCATATCCGCTGTCTTTAAGTAAGCCGAGTGCTTTTTGGAAAGCACTGTTTTTGATAAGAATGTAGTCTGTATTGAAGGTGGAAACGGCAAAAATACCGATTTTATTTTCAGCCATTAAAGCTGCGATAGGTGAAAGGATACCGGTAAGTGAAAAATCCAGCACCCCAGAAATACGGAAGGCATTCCAGCCGTCTTCACGGACGCAGACTGAGTCCGGGACAAATTCCGCAGGGCAAACAAGAGAAAGTTCTTCATCAGTTTTGCTGATAAAGACAAAATCTCTGCTGATAATATCAGCCGGCAGGGAATTTGTTTTGCATACAGAGAAGGTGTATTGCAGCACTTGCAGGGTCAAAGCGGATTTATTAAGGGCTTTCCGCATTAATACATGAGGGCAGTATTCGTCGAAATATTCCTCCCCCTCAGCAGTATATCCGAGTTTTTCATAAAACTGTCTTACTCTTGTCTGAGCAGAGAGAACAGCAGCGGAATAGCCTTTTTCTGCTGCATATCCTTCAAGCGCACGGACTATGACTGAACCGATGCCTTTTTCACGGTATTCCTTTACAACAGCGATCCTGCCGATGTGTACAGTAATTCCGTCGGCATCAGCGTAGGCTCTTCCGACGCCAACAGCCTTTTCACCGGAACAGAGAAGGCAGTGAACAGCATTGCTGTCGATGTCATCAAATTCAACAGTGAATTTTTGTTCATCGAGAAAAACTGAGCTGCGTATCTGAGCGGCTTCCGGCAGCTGATCAAGGTCATAAGAGAAGTGAGCAGTAAACTCCTCACCATTTATATAATATTTTTTGTCCATAATATCCCCCTGCTCTTAAAGAACCTTTGAAAGAAAATCCTTAAGCCGCTGATTTTCGGGAGAGGTGAAAAATTTGTCGGGAGTATTCTGTTCTACCACATAGCCGTCGGACATGAAGATAACTCTTGAAGCGACCTCACGGGCGAAGCCCATCTCATGAGTGACGACCACCATAGTCATACCGTCAGCAGCCAGCTGTTTCATCAGTTCAAGAACCTCGCCGACCATTTCAGGGTCGAGGGCAGAAGTTGGCTCATCGAAGAGCATGACTTCCGGATTCATAGCTAAGGCACGGGCAATTGCGATACGCTGCTTCTGACCGCCGCTGAGACGGGCAGGATAATCGTTGGCTTTGTCGGGAAGACCGACTCTTTCCAGGAGTTCGGCAGCTTTTTTGTCAGCCTCTGCCTGAGACATGATGCCGAGCTTTACAGGTGCAAGGGTGATATTTTTGCGGATAGAAAGATGCGGAAAAAGATTGAAATGCTGAAAAACCATTCCCATACGTCTTCGCATCAGGTTTATCTCACGGTCATGGAGGTGAGTTATTTCCTTGCCGTCGAAGTATATTTCGCCGGCAGTAGGTGTTTCCAGAAGGTTGAGACAGCGCAGGAAGGTACTTTTTCCTGAACCTGAAGGACCGATGATAACGACCTTCTCGCCTTTTTTAATATTCTCATCGATACCTTTAAGTACTTCCAGTTTGCCGAAGCTTTTTTTAAGACCTTTAACGTTTATCATTTGCAGCCAGTCTCCTTTCGAGAATACTTACGAGTTTTGTCAGCACAACTACCATTACAAGGTAGATCACAGCCACGGCAATCAAGGGCAGAAAAGCTGAGAAGGTCTGTGACCGAATGATATCTCCGCCCTTTGTAAGATCGGCAATAGCGATATAACCTGCAACCGAGGTTTCCTTCAGCAGCACGATACATTCATTGGCAAGGGCAGGAAGAACAGTTCTGAATGCCTGGGGAAGAACAATACTTATCATAGTCTGGCGGTAATCCAGACCGAGGCTTCTTCCGGCTTCAAGCTGACCGTTGTCAACAGCCATGATTCCGCCTCTTACGATCTCAGCCACATATGCGCCGGAGTTTATTCCGAAGGCGATAACAGCGACAAGGGTCTTGGAAATAGGCACGCTTGCAAATATTACAAAGTATATTATCAGCAGCTGAACCACCACCGGCGTACCTCTTATAACTGTGAGATATAAGCGGCACAGCAGATCAGGGATCAGCAGTTTTCCTGTTCTGAGGTAAGTGGAACGGATCACAGCCACTATGAATCCCAGCACCATACCTATGATCACAGAAAAAAATGTGATGAACAGGGTAGTTTTGAGACCGTCAGTCAGATAAGTCCAGCGGTCATTTTCAATGAAATTCTGCTTAAAGCTTTCTATGAAATCCATAATAGTCCTCCAAAAATATGGGTACAGTCAGATTTTGCAATACCTTAAAAAATAACTAAGAACTTGTCTTCACAAGATATAACGGCAGAAACCCGGAAGTTTTTCCTGAAAAAAACAAGCCGGGAAAACTTGCAGCACATCAGTCACCATGACTATCATGCTTAGTTCAGGAAAGGGGATTTCCGGGAGTTTTTCTGTTACGTTTATGAAGACAAGTTCCGGTCACCGCAGCTGCATAAAACAGGGCGGTGAAGAAGTATTATCACGAATCTTTTCTGACCATTACGACCAGATGAGTAGTAGTGTAGGTGTCAGAGAAGAGGACATTTTTCTCACGGTCAGGAGTTACGGACATTCCGGCAACACCAACATCAGCCTTTCCTGACTGAACCGCAGAAATAATAGAATCAAAAGCCATATCCTCGATCTGGAGTTCATATCCCAGCTTATCACAAACAGCGGTCATCATATCCACATCAAAGCCAACTATCTGGTCGCCGTTACGATATTCATAAGGCGGAAATTCAGCATTTGTAGCCATAACGAGAGGGCCTTTGCTGTGATCAGTGCCTTCGGGTGAGGAGTAGGAGCTGCTGCCGGCATTTTCGCTTTCGTAGTTATCCTTGATAGACTGGAGAGTACCGTCACTTTTAAGTTCACTGAGAGCGGAGTTGATCTCAGTCTGGAGGGCTGTGTTTTCAAGATTAATAGCAATTGCATATTCCTCATCTGCAAAGCCTTCAGAGAGAAGTTCAACGTCATTGTTGTTGGAGATGAAAACAGAAGCGGTATCGCTGTCGATGATTACAGCGTCGATTTTTCCCTGCTTAAGAGCCTGTACAGCATCGGAGTATTTGTTATACTTTTCAACTGTAGCATTTTCAACGTCTTCAGCAAGGGTATCTCCGGTAGTTCCAAGCTGAACGCCGATCTTTTTTCCATTCAGGTCGTCGATCGAATGGACGGTATTTGCAGGAGCGGAGCCTGCACATGAAGTGAAGGCAGTAACTGTGAGTATCACCGCTGCCATACCAGAAAGTATTTTTTTCATAGTCTTTTCCTTTCGTCAAAAAAAATGTTATTCCGGAAGTTCCGGAGTGGGATAAGTACTATTATATCATACATTTTTGCAATAATCAAGTTTTTATGCCAAATTATTCAGCTGAAAATAAAACAGCCGGTCAGTTGTTTTGTAGGATCTGACTAATCAGAGAGGTATCTGCTGTTCAAATTGCTGATATTATTTTTTTAGGCTAAAAATTTCAAAAAATCCATTGACTTTATGTTTAATTAATGATATAATTACATTGAAAATTTATATATATATTTTTTGAAAAGGGGATTGACAAAGCATGATGAGCCGTGTTAAAATTAAACAGCACAGCACAGCACAGCACAGCACAGCACAGCACAGCACAGCTAAAGGCTAACTGGGCTTTTTTGTCATATCCTTATAATCAATGTTTATAACACGCATGGATAACTATGTCTATGCGTGTTTTTTGTTGTCTGAATTGATTTTAACTGGGGGTAAGTAAAATGAAGAAGCGCAGCTTTAATTATTAAATTTGTGCCGCAGCGATCACAGCTTTCTGCACCTTATCGTTTTATACAAGCACAGTCAGACCCGATGATGTCAAACAGATCAACGCCGATGCTATTGAGTACACCAGGGTGTATTACACTTATAAGAACCAGATAAGACACGCTGTAATCATGGATAATAGAACAGCTATAGCAGCAGGCGGTTTCGATTTCTTAGAAAATGTAAAGGAGATGTTAGATATGTTATTAAAGAAAATAGTATCAGCCCTGCTTTCCGCTGTGCTGGTTCTGGGAGTGGCCGCTCCTGCTGGTGGAGTTTGGAACAGCAGCGATAACAGTCTGAATGCAAATGCAATAGGTATTTCTGTTTCAGGATCAAACCCAATGTCTACTTATGGGACAGTAGACATGATAAATAATTTGACTTATAGAGAAGAGTCAGGATGTATAACAATCACTGCGATCATAACAAGAAAAGATTCGGCTATTATAGGCGCAGCTACTCGTAGCGTACCTGAAAAGATCAACGGTCTGCCTGTTACGAAAATTGCTCCCCGTGCTTATAGTGGCTTATCTGAAGATACTAATATAAATACTTGTAATATGCTTGCTTTTATTTCCTATGCGGATCTTGAGGAGATCGGTGAATGGGCGTTTTATGATTCAACAAATCTTGATCTGGTCACATTCCGCAAAGGAGTAAAAAGAATTGAAAGATACGCTTTTAGAAACACCGCTCTGAAAGAGATCACGATTCCTTCCAATAACGAATATCTGGGGGATTATCTGTTTTGGGAATGCAGCGATTTTGAAAAGGTTACGATTCTGAGTACCGACTGTGAAATATCTGATAAATTTGCACAAGGTTTATTTGGCATCATGGGATTCACGATCAGAGGCTACATGAATTCAACAGCTCATGTATACGCACTTGAACATGGTATGAATTTTGAGCCTATCGACCCTGATACGCCTATTACAACGACAACAACTACCACCACCACTACTACAACCACAACTACAACAACTACCACTACTGAGAAACCAACCACCACAACTACAACAACTACCACCACCGAGGAACCCATCACCACAACTACAACAACTACCACTACTGAGAAACCAACCACCACTACTACAACAACTACCACCACTGAGAAACCAACCACCACAACTACAACAACTACCA
>CAMNFW010000152.1 GCA_946537565.1 uncultured Ruminococcus sp.
TTTTTGCAGAAATCAGCAGAATAAGGCGCTGCTGAAACGTTAATAAAATGGAGGAAAAACTATGGCGAAAAAAATGAAGATCGCTGCATTGATCTCTGCCTTTTCACTGGCAGCAGGTACAGCAGCAGGCTGTTCATCCGGGGGCTCCGGTTCAGACAGCAAGAAAAAGAGCAATGACGTGATATCCCTCAGTTCAATTACCAGCGAGCTTGGCGCAGGGTGGAATTTAGGCAATACCCTCGAAGCCAACACCGGCGGCACACCAAATGAAACTGTATGGGGAAATCCGGAGGCAAGCCAGGAAATAATTGACATGGTGGCTGCGGCTGGCTTTAAAACCGTCCGTGTTCCGGTATCCTATCTCAGCTTTATCGACGATGCCAATGGCTATAAGGTAGATGAAGCATGGCTGAACCGTGTGAATGAGGTGGTAGATTACTGCTATAACGCTGACATGAACGTTATCATCAATGTTCACGGCGACGGTTACAATTCTGTAAACGGCGGCTGGCTGCTCTGCAACGGCGATGATCAGGATTACATCAAGGCTAAGTATGAAGCTCTCTGGAAGCAGATCGCAGAGAAGTTCTCGGACTATGATGAGCATCTTATCTTTGAGAGTATGAACGAGGAATTTGACGGTACTTACACTACTCCCAACAGAGACTATTACTCAAACATAAACGACTATAACCAGATCTTCATTGATACAGTTCGTTCCACCGGCGGAAATAACACTCACCGCTGGCTCATGGTTCCCGGCTGGAATACAAATATTGACTATACTGTAGGGGATTATGGCTTTGAGCTTCCCACCGACAATAACAATAAAGCCGGAGAGAATCGTGTGATAATATCGGTTCATGACTATGATCCCTGGGATTACTGCGGTGAGGAGAGCAAAAAGATCTTCCTCTGGGGTGAAAAAGGTCAGGAGATCGTTGAGGTCAACAAGGCATCGCCAAAGAGTAAGGCAAACTGGAACGAGAAGAATATCGAAGAGAGTATGCAAAAGCTTAAAACCAGCTTTGTTGACAAGGGATATCCTGTTATTATCGGTGAATTCGGCTGTATCGACAAGACCCATGCAAATG
This sequence comes from uncultured Ruminococcus sp., assembly GCA_946537565.1. Taxonomy (GTDB): domain Bacteria; phylum Bacillota; class Clostridia; order Oscillospirales; family Ruminococcaceae; genus Ruminococcus. The sequence continues at coordinate 1,095 of CAMNFW010000152.1, forward strand.
CCGGTATCCCTAACCAGATAGCTGAAAACCGTGCATACTATGACGGTTTCCTTGCCGGAACAGCAGCCTCTTATGGTGTGACACCGGTATATTGGGACAATGGCTATAACGGACAGTATGGTTTTGGACTTTTTAACAGAAAAACTCTGGAGCAGACTCAGCCTGAGATAATCACAACTATCGTCAGTGCTGTTAACAACAAGGATCCGCAGGCTGGCAGAAACGTAAAGATCAGAAGCTATACAGCCTCAGCCGGTTCAACTGAGAAAAAGGCGATAAATGCCTACATTGGAATCCAGACCGAAGTATTTACCTTCCGCAATGCCTGCAATGACGGTCAGTACGGTATTGACAGTGAATGGTTCAATACACTTATAAAATGGGAGGATACAGACGGTGACGGAACTGATGATATCGTTGATACAGGAGCAGTTTTCCAGGACGCTGAGATAACAAAGGACGGAACATATACAGTAAGTGTTTCAGGTTATGATTTTTCAGCAGACAGCAATGCGCTTAATATGCTCTTTATCAGTACAGATACAAAGTATTCCAGCGCACTGAAGCTCACGGATTTTGTGCTGAAATGCGATGACAAAGAAACCAAGATAGCAAATCCAGTTATCTCTGAGGACAACGACGGCAATCTCTATATTGAGCTTGTCAACAAATACAATACAGAAGCTAAATCCGCTGACTATACAATGGCTAAGGACAGCTTCAGCATTACTTTCAACATTGAAGGAGTTGACAAGGTGCTTAAGTAAGTCCTGCTATACTGCGCTGTATACACTGACAAAGGAGAAAAAATGAAGAAAGCTATATCGTTATTATTATCAGCAATTATCGTTACAACAGAAATTACCGGCTGCTCCCAGAAAAACCAGCAGCCGGAGTACAAGTCCGAAAGCTTTACCGATTATCAGAGCAATTATTACAGCTTTTCATTGAATGATGATTTAACTCCTGTTAATTATGAACTTGATGACGAACTGAGTTTTGAGGGTGGGATTTTCAGCAGTATTACGGTTACTGATTCGATCAGCCACTGTACAGCGAAGTGTACAGCCGAGATGAGAAAAGATTCTTATGAGATTATGCCTGACCTTTTCCAGAATATTGAAACCGAGGATATAAGCGGATTTCCCTATGATGTCAGTGCGGTGCATTATGACTATGACAAAAACGGCAGCGGATGCAGTGAGTATTTTATAAATGCCGAGGACAGAATATTGAAGGTGACTGGCAGGTACAACAAAAGAAAACGCAGTCAGGCTAAAGCGATTCTTGAGGAAATAATATCTACAGTTACCTATACCAGTGATTACAAGCTGCCTGATACTCCGCAGACCATAGAATCCGATTATTTTACAGTTGACTATTCTCCGGTCTGGGCAGGGGAATATAACGCTGATGCTGATGACAATACAGCTCAGTCTGCTGAATTCCACATAGCTGCCAGCGATAACAAGTATAAAGCCGCTGCAAGCGTGGAGATAAAGGCTGCCAGTGACGGTGATCATTCCACAGCTGCTGAGTATGCTGACAGTGAATATGATGAATACAGCTCATTAGACAAATACACTAATGTAAGCCGAGATAAAGTGCAGTTCAATGGCTGTGATGCAGAAATGGTTTCCGCAGAATTTGACGGCGGTCAGTTTGACTGGTGGGGGATTCCCAGGCTGATGACAAATTATTATATCGACAAGAACAATGTGGTTTACTGCATTGAAGTAAGTCAGCCGGCAGAGAAGCAGGAAGATGTTTCACAGAGTATAAGCGAACTTCTGGAAAGCATCAGTATCAGGGAGCTTTCGGGTGAAACTCTTGAAAGGCTGACAGAAGCCAACAATACCGCTAAGATCAGGCATTGCAGCTTTCAGAATATTGAATTTGACCTGAGCAGAAAGTTCAAGGATAAAACCAATGATGACAGTGATGACGGTCTGATCTATAGCATGAGCAAACCTAAGATCGAGCTTACTCTCAGCATTGATCCGGCGTATTATTACGGTCAGTACAAATCCCTTGATGATTATCTTGAAGTGTATTCTTTCGGGCAGTATGAGACTGAACGCACAAAGACAACTGTTAACGGACGTGAAGCTGCTTTTATACGTTCTGTTACAAGTACAAACGGCAGCATATTATGGGATCATTACATCTTTGCCATTGACGATGAATATAAAAAGTTCATGCTGATAGCGTTTGAATATAACGAAAAGGAAAGCGAAGATGTTCAGAAGTATATAGACCAGATGATCAGCAGTATCAGATTTACTGATTGACAGTTCATTTTTAAAAGAAAAGCCGTATCTGCAATTTCTGCGGATACGGCTGTTTTCTTACACCCAGAAGCGATAAAGCTCGAAGTAGATTATAGCAGTAACTGTCATCATATTGCAGACAGCACTGGTTATATAGCGCAGGGAGAATTTTATGTTTTCAGCTTTAAAGAGACTGACAGCAGCGATCATTGCAGCCGCAGAGCATACCGCAGCGCAGAGCATCTGAACTATCCCGATAAATGCACTGGAGGCTGTAGAAATGCCGCCCATGTTTTTAGCGAAGATCATATAAGACACAAGCAGCATTATCACTGACAGCAGTTTAGCAGCATGAGACCAGCCGATAACAGCTGAGCCTGAGTAATCGACTGCGGAACCAGATTTTTTGAGCTTTCTGCGGATAAGCAGGAGATAGACTGAGATCACCGCAAGGAGTATATACACAGTCAGCAGACACAGCTTAAGAATATACATATGAGACAGCAGCAGGTCAGATGAAGAAATCTGGAGAGCCTTTTCGCTGCCGGAGGTGTTGGGATTTTCACCGATCAGCCCGGCAGTTCCCATATCTTCGATCTGATAAGTATTGCTGCCGATATCATAAAACTCACCTAAATTATCTGCGGGGATCGATTCAAATAAGCTGATAAATTTCAGGATCCCGTGATGGATCGTTCTTGCCGGGGTATAGTATCCGGATATGGTGGTTTTGACATGGGACTCGCCGGCATATTTATCAGCCGGAAGATCGCCGAATACTAAAGATGGAACATCATAGATATAATTATTTCCTTCGGGTTCGTTTATCATCAAGGCGACACCGGTTTTTGAATCAAGATCAAACTCCAGATCAGCCTGACCGAAGAGAGTTGCACCGCTGTGACCGTAGGTGCGGACTGAGTATTCTTTGCACCAGAAGCCGTGGGCACAGATAGGAATATCAGAATTGCCGTAGAATGATGTAGCAGTAAACAAAAGCTTCTGGGTTTCGGGATCGCTGAAAAGAGGCGCATCATCGTTCATAAGAGCCTGTCCATAGGTCATAAGATCATTGAGGGTACCGGCTGCGGCTCCGGCAGGATAACACGGAATGAAGTAAAGCCTGTTTCCGAGATCAAGGGTATTTCCAAAGGAATTTTTATAACATTTCATATTTTTCCTCTGCTCATACACCCATTGGTTATCATTATGAGCAGGACTGAGAGCGGTATGCTCCATTCCCAGCGGTTCAAAAATATGCTCATGAACATAGCCGCAGAAATCCTGACCTGATACACATTCGATAACATATCCGGCAACAGCAGCGCCGTAGTTAGAGTAAGCAGAGATCTTACCCGGAGGATTGACCTGAGCCGGTTCGATAGCCTGCAAAGCGTCTTTAAGAGAAGGGATACAGTTTTCATCGGTTTCCCAGATAGGCTTTGTAGTTTCCTGCCAGCCGGCATCATGGTTCATGAGATTAAGCATTGTGATCGGCTCATCATAGGAAAGGTGCTGGAAAAAACCGTCTGGGAGATACTCTCTGACATCACGTTCAAGGTCAAGCTTTCCCTGTTCAAAGAGCTGCATAGCACTTACCCAGATCAGAGTTTTAGAAATGCTTCCCCATTCATAAACCGAATCCTCACCGGCTTTTACATCGTTTTCAAAGTCAGTTTTTCCGATATAATTAGTATAAAGTATCTGATCGGTATTAAAAATACCAATGGCAGCTGAGCCGTATTCATATTCTGAACTGCTGACGTTGTTTACATTATTGTTTTCGCTGAGTTCATTATTGATATCTGTGATAGTCAGACCGGATGGGAGAGTGTATTCATCTTCGGCGTGAGCTGAAAAGGGAAAAGCTGTCAGCAGAAGACCAGAGCAGAGGAGAGCGGTAATAGATTTTAAGATATTGTTCATAGCGGTCCTCCTTACAGTTCTTTATTCTCGTAATCAATAACAGTGCAGATGTAGCTGTAGATAA
>CAMNFW010000153.1 GCA_946537565.1 uncultured Ruminococcus sp.
CTTATGGCAACGGCAAGAGCCCGGTATAAGGACGGTGTAAAAAAGGAGATAAGCTCCTTTGACGGCAGTGCATATTATGAAGACAATATCGTTGAAATGTCAGCGCCCATTGAAGTATATTCCGGCACAGCTGCGTGGGAAGCTGGATTGGAGCATATGAAGAATATGCTGGAGGCTATACAGAATGGTGTAACTCTTGAGGAGCTTCTGAGGCAGAAAGAGGACGAGCGCAGGGAGAATGAACATCAGAAGGCTCTGACTGAAAAAGAAAATGCCGTATTTGTCTATAAACAGGCAAAAAAAGGGTTAATGTGGCAAGGCATTTTTGGAGCTTTAGGCATAGCAGGCTTCATCGCACTCGGTACATGGCTGGTTTCAGATTCTGACGGATTTTTTGGCTTTCTTTCGGTGATAGGCGGCTGGACCTTTTATCTTCTTGCGTTGACCATACTGATAGTTGTTCCAATTAATATCAGCAACGGCTTAGCAGAAGCTAAGAAAAAAATGGAACGGGCACTCAGCTATGACCCGGAGACAAGGACTTACCGTCAGACTGCTTCTTCCGCCGGAAATTCCGGAGCAGCTGTTTTTTCCTCTGTGAAAACCGCACCGGTAAATATATTGTTATTGATAAGCATAGCGGTATTTCTGACAAGAGTGGTACTTGGCTTTACTAATCCTGTTCAAAATGATATCCGGTGGCATTTCAGCGATATGTACATTTCATCATTTTACAACTTTCTGCATTATCATTCACCGATAATTATACAGATAGGAAACATCTTGCTTGCGCTTTCGGCAGTCATGATGATCGTGTATGCAAAAAAGCTTAAAGCCAACAGCACGGCGAAAGTCAATCCTATTGCGTGGATAGCAGTGCTGACAGGCAATGTGTTTATGAACGTATCTTATTATGCAAATTTATTTAACAACATTAAGATGCCTACAGGTAATTTAATGGTGCAATTGATAGGTATACTTTTGGATGTATGTCTTGTGGTTTCGATAATTCTTATGAGCAGGAAAAAGTTTACCCCGGCAATAGTATTCTCTGTGATTCCTGCACTGTCTTCGCTGAGAAATTTGATTCTTAACATCAACTATATTAACAAATCCTCTTTTCGGATATTGCTTAAGATCTGGTACATATCAGCGCCGTTATCTTACTGTATGCTTTACGCAGCAATAATAGTTCTGTGCCTGAAACTAAAAAAGGCGCAGAGAACTTCTGTATAATTTCAAAGACCGTCCGAATCTGGGCGGTCAAATTATTACACTTATTTTGTCCACTAAATCCTCATTTTGTGAGTTGATAACATTGACAATTTATTATTATAATAAGAATATAGTATTAATGAACTTATTTTTAATTATTTCATTTAATTTTAATTAACTGCCGGGAGCAGTTGATTTTACAGGGAGGGCGTTTTATGAAACACAAATTTTTAAGCAGATTTTTTTCAGCGATAACCTCTGCATCGCTTCTGCTGTCGCTTGGTGCGGTTTTTCCAGCCGAAACAGCTTCAGCTGCACAGCTTTGCGTAGTTGATACCACCACTGAGTACCAGACTATCAGAGGCTTCGGAGGAATCAATCTTCCTGAATGGATAAGTCAGGGTGATCTGACTGATGCTCAGCGAAAGAAGGCTTTCGGCAACGGAGCTGATGAGCTTGGACTTACAGTTCTCCGTATCTATGTAAGTGACGACAGCAACTCATGGAGCAGGGCGGTTCCCACAGCGCTGTACGCTCAGAAAATGGGTGCGACTATTTTTGCTACCCCCTGGAATCCGCCTGCATCAATGCGTGAGAACGGAACCGGCGGTATCAGAGGCGGTAAATATCACCTTCCTTCCGGCAATTACAGCAAATATGTTGATCATCTTAACAGCTATTACACATATATGAAAGGTCAGGGCGTTGACGTTTACTCGATCTCAGTTCAGAATGAGCCTGATTATTCCGAGGATTGGACAGCCTGGTCATCTGACGAGACCACCAGTTTCCTGGCTAATTACGGCGATAAGCTGAATTTCCGTGTAATGTCGCCTGAGACCTTCCAGTATACCAACAAGGACTATTACACCAAGATCCTCAATAACCCAAAGGCTATGGCAAACTGTGACCTGTTCGGCACTCATTTCTATGGCACACAGCGTTCACAGATGGATTTCCCGGCTCTCGAAAACTGCGGCAAGGAGATCTGGATGACTGAGGTCTATGTTCCGGACAGCAATTCCGATGCAGATGAGTGGCCGAAAGCTTTGAAGGTCTCTGAGAATATCCACAACGGACTTGTAGTCGGCAATCTCAATGCCTATGTATGGTGGTATATCCGCCGCAGCTATGGACTTATCAAGGAGAACGGCAATATCTCCAAGCGTGGATACTGCATGGCTCAGTACAGTAAATTTGTACGTCCCGGTGATGTTCGTATTGATGTAACTGAGCAGCCTTCCACAGGTGTGTATGTTTCAGCTTATAAGAACAGCGACGGTCAGGTAACTATCGTAGCTGTAAATACCGGCAGTGACAGCTACGCTCAGCAGTTCAGCCTGGGCAGCGGCGAGAATATCACAGATATCGACCGCTACAGAACCTCAGCAAATGAGAATATCGCTCTTACTGAAAATCTTGAACATGATGAAACCTCTTTCTGGGCTCAGCTTCCTGCAAGCAGTGTTTCAACCTTTGTGATCTCCACCAACGGCGAGGGTTCAACTCCTGAGCCAAAGGTTGACGAGGACGGATATTTCTTCCACGATACCTTTGAAGGCGATACCTTTGACTGGAATGCAAGAGGCGCTTCTTCAATTCTCACCAGCGGCAGAACTGCATATAAGGGCAGTGAAGCTCTCCTTATCCAGGAAAGAACCTCTGCATGGCATGGCGCCGGCAAATCCCTGAACAGTAAGGTTTTCGTACCTGGAAATGCTTACAGCTTCAGTGTCAACGCTGAGTATCTTGACGGCGGCAGCAGCGATCATTTCATGCTCAAGCTCCAGTATAAAGGCAGCGACGGTGAAGTTCACTACAGCGAAATAGCATCTTCTGACGCAGTTAAGGGCGGCTGGGTGCAGCTTGCAAATACAAGCTATACTATCCCTGCCGATGCAACTGAGCTTCTGATTTATGTTGAAACAGCTGAATCTACCGGCAATTTCTATATTGATGAAGCCATCGGCGCTCCGGAAGGTACTGTGATTGAGGGCGCAGGTCCGGCTAAGGATGTTATTATCGGTGATATTGATTTCAGCGGTAAAATTGATACCTTTGACTTGATCCTCGCAAGAAAAGGCGTTATCAATGGCGGCTTCAGCGATCCATATGCCCTCCGTGCAGCTGATGTGAACCAGGACGGCACCATTTCAATTTCAGATGCAGTGCTGCTCAGTGAGTATCTCCTCGGTAAAATTAAAACCTTTGAAGAAGGCTATTCTCAGACTGAAAAAAAAACTGACGACGACAATAAATGGGACAGCTATGTTGAAACTGCTTCCGAAAATATGATAAAATTCTACTCCGATTCCATTCTCCAGATGGGTAATACATCCCGTCTCTGTGATAAGCTGGAAAAGGGCGAAAACGGCGATAAGATCAAAGTTGCTTACCTCGGCGGCTCTATCACTGAGGGTAAAAAATATACCGATCCTTTCAGTGCGTATATTAAGGAAGCCTTTGCACCAAATGCGGAGTTTATAAATGCAGGCCTTTCCGGTACATCTTCAGTCATTGGACTTATGAGAGCCCAGAGAGATATCCTCGATGCTTCACCTGATATCATTTTCCTTGAATTCTCTGTAAATGACCACCCGGAAGAAATTTACAAAAAAGGTTTTGAGAGCCTCGTTAAAAAGTGCCTTTCTCAGGATAATGACCCCGCTGTTATTATTCTCATCAACCGTTCAAAAGGCGGATATTCTTCAAAATCACAAATGGCTGCAATTGGTAAAAACTTCGATGTTCCAGTTATAAGCATGGACGATGCGCTGACTAATGCCTTCAACAGCGGCCTTCTTACCACTGGTGACTATTTCACAGACGAATATCATCCCCATGATAAAGGTGGTCAGCTTATATCAGACTGCCTGGGCTATTTCTTCCGCCAGGCTATGAAGTCCCAGAACAGAACCGGTTCCTATACAATACCTTCTTCTTCCGTTTATGGCTGCGAGTACGCTTCTGCTTCAATCGTGCCTGTTAGTGAACTTAAAAATCTGAATCCTGGTTCATTTACTCCCAATAACTCGAATACCAGATTTGCTTACGGCTATTCCTTCCAGAAAAATAGTGCGAATAACGCTTTGACTTTCTCTGCCGAGGGTAAGGGTATCTTTGTGGTATTCCAATCCAACCAGAATTCTTCATTGGGTAATCTCGTTGTTACTGTCAACGGTCAGTCCAAGACTATTAATGGTAACAGAAATTATGCCTGGGGCGGCTCTGATGCCGATATTGCCTATATTCAGGATAACTCCGGTTCCCTTGAGGTCTCTTTGAAAATGGAAAACGCTAACACTGACTTTAATATCTACGGAATTGGCGTTATTAAATAATTACTGCTATTGTGCCGGGGCGCAGCCCCGGAATATGCCAAAGGCAAAGCCTTTGGCAAAAGCCAGAGGCTTTGCCTCTGGCAAATGAGGGGCTGCGCCCCTCATTTTTTGTATGAATGGCAGAAAAAAGTGAATATAGAAGTGAGCCGGGGCGCAGCACCGGAATATGCCAAAGGCAAAGCCTTTGGCAAAAGCGAGGGGCATGCCCCTCGCACAAGCCGGGACTTCGTCCCGGCAAAAGCCAGAGGCTTTGCCTCTGGAAATGAGGGGCTGCGCCCTTCATTTTTATGCAAGAAATATGAAAAAAATGGGGATAGAACAAAATACCAGGGCATAGATTCTCATAAAAGAGAAGAAAAAAACCGCACAGCAAGGAACTGTGCGGAATTGATGAACTTTCTTTTGTTAAAAACGAGATTACTGGCGGATCCAACGTAAATAGGGAGCAAAGAAAAAACTGGTTTAATGGGAATTAGAGTTAACATTTTCCGAATTATTCAGTTGATCTTCTATTTGTTTTTGCATTTCAGCATTTTGTTCAGCGGCAATGCGTTGATTCTCAGCTTGTTCAGCGGCGATGCGTTCATTTTCGGCTTGTTCCTGCATGAGCTGGATCTGTTGTTGAATGAGAGCTTGCTGGGCTTGGAGTTCCGACTGAGCTTGAAGTGCATGATCCTGTTCAGAAGAAGCGTGGATATTTTTAGCTTCGATTTCGAGTTTGATACGTTCAGCAATTTCTTTCAGGGCATTGATATCGGCAATATCGAGGTT
>CAMNFW010000154.1 GCA_946537565.1 uncultured Ruminococcus sp.
TTTGGTTCTTTCAAATTTAGCCTTAGCCATTGGAAAATTCCTCCTTAAATAAGAATACAGTAATCTGTATATATATTATAACAGATTATTTTGGTAAATTCAAGTGTTTTGAAGAAAAAAATTCTCCAAAACACATGATTTTTTTTTAAAGTGCCGTAATATTTCGTATATTTTGCGAAATACAGGCGAAACTGACTTAGTTCTTAGCTCTTGTAGCCATGATTTTTTCAGCTATGCTCTTAGGTACTTCCTGGTAGCTGTGAGGCTCCATAGTGTACTGACCACGGCCCTGAGTATTTGAACGCAGGTCTGAGGTATAGCCGAACATTTCTGAAAGCGGAACGAGAGCATCGACCTGGATAGAACCGGTTCTTGCTTCCTGACCCTGGATCTGACCACGGCGAGAGCTGAGGTCACCGATAACTGTACCGAGATAATCATCAGGAACGATAACAGCAACCTTCATAACAGGCTCCATGAGAACAGGAGTAGCCTGCTTGAGAGCTTCCTTGAAAGCGATTGATCCGGCGATCTTGAATGCCATTTCAGAGGAGTCAACCTCGTGGTAAGAACCGTCATACAGCTCTACCTTAACGTCAACGACCTCATAGCCGGCAAGGATACCGGACTTCATAGCGCCCTGGATACCGGCGTCAACAGCAGGGATATACTCCTTCGGGATAGAACCGCCGACAACGGAGTTCTTGAACTCGTAACCCTTACCGGACTCATTAGGCTCAACACGGATCTTAACGTGACCGTACTGACCGGAACCACCGGACTGCTTCTTATATTTATAGTCGATATCGGCATTGCCCTTGATAGTTTCCTTATAAGCAACCTGAGGAGCGCCGACATTAGCTTCAACCTTGAACTCACGGAGAAGTCTGTCTACGATGATATCCAAGTGAAGTTCACCCATACCGGCGATAATAGTCTGACCGGTCTCTTCGTCTGTCCAGGTCTTGAAGGTAGGATCCTCTTCAGCCAGCTTAGCCAGAGCGATGCCCATCTTCTCCTGACCAGCCTTAGTCTTAGGCTCGATAGCCAGCTGGATAACAGGCTCCGGGAATTCCATAGACTCAAGAATGATCGGGTGCTTTTCATCACAGAGCGTATCGCCTGTGGTAGTATTCTTAAGACCAACTGCAGCGGCGATATCACCGGAATAAACAGTAGTAAGGTCTTTTCTGTGGTTAGCGTGCATCTGAACGATACGTCCGAAGCGCTCACGGGTGTCCTTAGTAGCATTCAGAACGGTATCGCCCTGATTGATAACACCGGAGTAAACACGGAAGAATGCAAGCTTTCCAACGAAGGGGTCTGTAGCGATCTTGAAAGCAAGAGCAGAGAACGGCTCGCTATCGGATGACGGTCTTTCCTCTTCCTCATCAGTATCAGGATTAACGCCCTTGATAGCCGGAACGTCCAGCGGAGAAGGCATATAATCAATGATGGCATCAAGGAGCTTCTGAACGCCCTTGTTCTTATAAGAGGTACCGCAGGTAACGGGTACCATATGGTTAGCGATAGTAGCTTTTCTGATGCAGGTCTTGATCTCTTCCTGAGAAAGCTCACCTTCCTCGAAGTACTTCTCCATGAGAGCCTCGTCCTGCTCGGCAACGTGCTCAACCATTTCGTCGTGGTATTTCTGAGCCAGTTCCTTCATATCCTCAGGGATATCCTCGACCTTGATATCTGTTCCAAGATCGTTGGTATAGATATAAGCCTTCATCTCTACCAGGTCAATGATTCCTCTGAATTCGTCCTCAGCGCCGATAGGCAGCTGGATCGGAACTGCGTTGCACTTAAGTCTGTCCTTCATCATGCTTATAACACGATAGAAGTCTGCACCCATAATGTCCATTTTATTAACATAAGCCATACGGGGTACTTTATAGTTATCAGCCTGTCTCCAAACGGTTTCAGACTGCGGCTCAACACCGCCCTTAGCGCAAAGAACAGTTACAGAACCGTCGAGAACACGGAGTGAACGCTCAACCTCAACAGTAAAGTCAACGTGGCCGGGGGTATCAATGATGTTAAGTCTGTGGCCTGCCCAATAACAGGTAGTAGCAGCGGAGGTGATAGTGATACCTCTTTCCTGCTCCTGCTCCATCCAGTCCATAGTAGCGCTTCCCTCGTGGGTCTCACCGATCTTGTGGTTAACACCGGTGTAGAAAAGGATACGCTCTGTAGTAGTGGTCTTGCCTGCGTCGATATGAGCCATAATGCCGATATTTCTGGTGTTTTCAAGTGAACAGTCTCTTGCCATAATATCCTCCTTTGGCTCTTACCAGCGATAGTGAGCAAACGCCTTGTTTGCCTCAGCCATCTTATGTGTATCGTCACGCTTCTTGCAAGCGCCGCCTGTTCCGTTGAGAGCATCGAGGATCTCTCCTGCCAGTCTCTCCTTCATAGTCTTCTCGTTTCTCTCTCTGGAATACTTAGTGATCCATCTGAGACCGAGTGTCTGACGTCTTTCAGGTCTAACCTCCATAGGCACCTGATAGGTCGCACCGCCGAGACGGCGAGCCTTAACTTCAAGCTCAGGCATTACGTTTTCCATAGCCTGCTCGAATACTTCCAGTGCGTCCTTGCCGGTTTTCTCAGCAACGATCTCGAATGCACCGTAAACGATTTTCTGTGCTACACCCTTCTTACCATCAAGCATAATGTTGTTGATGAGACGTGTAACGAGCTTTGAGTTGTATACAGGATCCTGTAATACGTCACGCTTTGCGATATTACCTCTTCTTGGCATTTTCGCTTCCCTCCTTCACATAGATTCATGAATTCATAGGTACTCGTACCGGGCCGATTACTGCTTATAACAAGCCTGCTTCACCAGCCGGTATGTCAGCAGCCATGCAGAGGAAAAATATAATAATCTATATTGATCTCCGCATTCCTGCGGCAGTAGTTATCCTATTGTTTGAAATTCCGCACAGTTTAGGCAGCATTGCGGTATTGCTGCGTAGTTGGCTTACTTCTGCTTAGGTCTCTTGGTACCGTACTTGGAACGAGCCTGATTTCTGTTTGCAACACCCTGAGCATCGAGAGCGCCTCTGATGATGTGGTAACGAACACCAGGGAGATCCTTAACACGTCCGCCTCTGATGAGAACAACGCTGTGTTCCTGAAGGTTATGACCGATACCGGGGATGTAAGAAGTAACTTCGTAACCGTTAGTGAGCTTAACTCTTGCGATCTTTCTCATAGCTGAGTTAGGCTTCTTAGGGGTAGCAGTTCTTACAGCAGTGCAAACGCCTCTCTTCTGAGGTGAGCTGAGGTTGATCTGAACCTTCTTCTTAGCATTGTAGCCCTTCTGGAGAGCAGGAGCAGTAGACTTAGTCTCAAGATCCTTTCTTCCCTTACGAACCAGCTGGTTAAATGTAGGCATATTCTTCCTCCTTTTTAAGATATTCTGCGGCAGTAGGTATAGTTATAGCTACAGCACACTAAATTATTATACACAATAAAAACCGGCTTGTCAAGGGGTAGCCTTGAAAAAACCGGTTTTTTTAAGATATTTGGTGATTCTGACAGCCTTCAGCCGTGTACAGGACTGCCAGTTGGTCAGTTTTTAGCCATGCAGAAATATTTCGATGCTGGTTGATCCGCCGGTGGAGCGGTAAGCGTAATAGCGGAGGATATCGGAAGCATCTGAGGCAGAAACAGCGCCGTCGTTATCGGTATCAGCAGCCTTTTTTTGTTTAGCGGTGAATCTTCCGGGCTGACCGGTAGAGAGGCGGGCGTATTCTGCCAGGGCAGCGGAAGCATCGGAAGCATCGACGGTGCCGTTGTCATCGACATCGCCCAGGCGGTAATCATCGGATGCAGCAGCCTGGATAGTAATGGGAACGGAGATAGTTTTCTGGTTCCACTGGCTGTCGTGAACGCCGGCGCTGAGGAGAACGGTGCCTTCCGCTTTAACTGTTACGGTGCCGTCATTGGAAATAGAAGCGATATTATCATCACCTGAGAATGCGTAGAAAATTTCCCAGCCGCTGGTGCAGGAGAGTTTAAAGGAGCTGCCTGGTGTAAGCTGAGCATCTGAAGGCACGATAAGAACGGGTTCATCGGGAGGAGTGGTGGTTACAGTAGTAGAAGTAGTGGAAGAAGTTGTTGCTGCGGTGGTGGTGGTGGTTGTAGAGGTAGAAGTTTCGGAATATGGGGTATAATTTACAGTAAAGGTATCGGAGCCGGATTCCCAGACCTTTTCGTTCTCATTATAGAGATAAACGGAAACGGTTATAAGCTGGGAGCCTGATTTTGAAGTATCAATAGAGGAGATAGTGTACTGATAGCCGGCAGGAAGCTGGTCAAGGGACTGATGATTCATGACCTGCTCAGAAAAACCTCTTCCCCAGTAGTATACCCAAAGGTTAACAGTAAGACCGGCGGTGTCAAGAGTTGAATCATTGCCGCTGTAATTAGTTTTGTATGGCTGGTCAGCGATCTGAAGGGTAAGGCTGATAGAGTTGTCGGGAGCCTGGGTCGTTGTGGTGGTAGTTTCGGCTGTAGTTTCGGTGGTAGTAGCGGTAGTGGTGGAAGATGTGACGATTATCCATTCATAGGTGACATCGAAGGTATCGGAAGCAGTAACGGTTTGGTTCAGCACATCGTTATATTTTGAAACGCTTACTGTGATCTGCTGAGTGCCGAGCTGGTTTTCATCTATCTCAGAAATATCAAAGGAATATTCCGGGGGCAGGTCAGAAAGGGGCTGATTATTGAGTATCTGAGTTCTGTAGCCGTTTTCGAGGATAAACCAGAGGTTCACCCTGAGACCGGTCGTATCGAGGTAAGAATAGTACTGATTATAGTTTAACCTGTCCGGCGGACTGGAAATTTCCAGTTCAAGGCTGAAATCGGCATCTTCAACAATAGTGGTGGTGGTAGTAGTTTGAGTAGTGGTTTCGGTGGTGGTTGAAGAAGTAGACGTAGTAGTTTCAGCTATACGGTCGAGGCGGATAACAGCGTCGGGAGAACTTGCAGTGCAGTATACTGTATCAGTTCCGGCGGAGAAATAATAACCGTCCGGGAAAGAGATTATTCTGATAGTCATGAGATCGCCGCTGAACTCAAAGGTTTGCGGAGAACCGTCCGACCACATAACGGGATACTGATGCTCGATGTTTCCGTTTCCGGATACTAAGTATTCAACACCGGATACAGGGCTTCCGGTTTCCTTGTCAACGAAGTAAACGCTGTATTTATGAATGGCAATGGTAGTTGTAGTAGTTTCGGTGGTAGAAGCTGTAGAAGTTGTGGTAGTAGAAGTAGAAGTGGTAGTGGTGGAGGTTGTGGTAG
>CAMNFW010000155.1 GCA_946537565.1 uncultured Ruminococcus sp.
GACTTTTTGTAAACATACACATATTATATCACGTTTATTTCCAAAATTCAACATATTATACAAATTAAATAATACAATTAATGTTGAATCTTCGCTCTTTTTATAGTATAATTATATCAAAAAAATTTTTCATGATCATTGTTACACTTTGCACCTGAGCAGTGTATATATTTACAGAAGCTTCTGTTGCTCCCTCTGTTGGTCAATTCCATTGCAGAGACTGAGTATTTATCTTTAAGAAGGGAGGAATGCAATTGAACAGGAATGATATCTCCCATAACGCCTTAAACCACAGCGATTCATCCTATAGATCGCTGTTTGACAAGTATTACAGCTACGTCTATACTATCGTTTTCCAGATACTCCGCAGCTGCGGTACTTCCAAAGATGTGACTGATACCGTTGAAGACGTTTTTGCCGATATTTTCATGCGCCTTGACCTTGATCAGGGTGCTGATATCAAAAGCTATATCGGCACTGTCGCAAGAAATAAAGCTATCAATGTCCGCAGAAACCTTTCAAAAGGGAACTGGCAGACCGTTTCCCTCGACGATCAATTGTATGAAATCCCTTCTGATTCAAACGTTGAAGAGTTGGCTGAAAACTCGGAGCTGGCTGATATTCTGCTGGACAAAGTGGAGGCTCTGGGTGAACCTGACTCAACTATCATTCTGCAAAAATATTTCTATAACAGAAATTCCAGGGAAATATCTGCTGTCGTCGGTCTTTCTCCTACTGCTGTAAGAGTCAGGCTCGCCCGTGCCCTGAAAAAACTGCGGAAGCTCCTCGAAAACTGCGGCATCGAAATTTAAAGGAGGAATTGCTATGAGCAAAAAGAAAAATATAAATGATATATTTAATAATGTTGATGACAGCATCGTTCAGCGAATTGCAGATATTACCCCGGCTTCTGATGAGGAGGTCAGAAAAAAAGTGTATAATAATTCTATGAAAAAATCAGGCAGACAGTCTGAGGATTATGAAGATCAGGTTTCCGGTGTTGAGATAAAACGCCGTCAGCCTGTAATGCGCTACGTTTCAATTGCTGCTGCCCTGGCTCTTATTGCCGGCAGCGGTGTCATCGGTTACAATGCAATGAATAATTCCCGTGTCATTGATGAAAGCACTTCAGCTGAAACTGATATAATCGACGAAACTGATGAAGCTCCTGCTGAATCTGCTGATATCCCGGAAGAATCCACTGACAATGCTGAAACCGATAATGCTCCAGCTGCGGACTATGAGATCGCTGACTTCGATATGAACACTCAGCTTGGTATCTACGGCAAAATGATAAACTCTGTTGACTACTTCAACAAGGCTTCCGGCAGAGTTGTTTCCTCTGATACCTCCGGCAATACCCTTTACAGCGTTGTTGATTTTGAGGTCGATATGACAAATTCTCGCTGCTATGAGGATACTACACGCTATGTCGTTGAGGATACCGCTCCTGTTATCGACGGCGGCGATATCATCGGTGAGATCCACCCCGACTACGGCAAATTGCAAATTTACTGCGACGGCGAAAATGTATATGATTTCTGGTCAGATACTAAAGTATACCACCGTTCAAATGCCGATCTCGGCTGTATCAACCACAGGACCGGCCCTCAGATCGACCCGCAGTCCGTACAGGACTGGTTCACTGACCTGAGAGCTAATTACGACAAATACGCTGACTGCAATACGATCTCAAACTGGATCTTTAATGACGATGAAGAATACCATAAAATATTCCGCAATGCTTCATCTAACTTAAGAACCGCATTCTATGTTATAGAGCCGCAGTTTGACGCTGTCCCCTATCTCGCTGACTTCGATTCCTGGACTATCGACGGCTCAACTGAATATGCCGGAAGAGACTGCGTTGCCCTCTCCGGTTACTATAACGAAAACTACATCATGCCCTCTCATTCAAACTGGGTCAACGAAGATGAGGGAACTGTACCCGGCTGTAAATATGAAATGAAAGTTGACAAGGCTACAGGCTGCCTTTTAAACTTTAAGTCCTATGACGCAAACGGTGATGTCCTGATCTGGTTCAGAGTCGAAAACATCAGCTTCGACGACGATGCCGCTGATGTCAGAACTATCGACTTCAGCTCCTACAAAACTTCTGAGGAGGTTTATCAGGAATATCTCGATTCTCTTGAATATGACGAAGAAACCGGCTTCACCGTAAACGAAAACGGTCAGACCTATGGCTGCGCTCCTGACCGTATCGACAGGGCTCATTACGATCAGCTGCCTGAGCTTATCGCAATGGGCGGCGATAAATATCATCCCGGCTATGTCTACAAGGACGAAATGTTTGAGGTTTTCGGTGACGACCCCGATTCCGCTTTCATTGAATGGAATCAGTTTTACACCGAAGGCGATATCTGCAAGTCCCTGACGGTTTATGATGTAAACGGCAAGGACGTTATAGATACGATATACTTCTACCGTCAGCCTTAACAAAAGAAAGTAAGATAAAATAAAGGGTGCCCTTTTCCGGACACCCTTTTCTGTGCTTGTTAAGTTTTAAGCTTTTTGCTTTTTCGGTATCATGCTCACTGCCTTTTTCCACAGGAACACAATTCCATAGGATACGATGAATACTATTGCTGATTCTATTAAAAGTGCAAAGAATCCGCCCTTTCCAAAGGGGTTGAACTTGAATACAACTGCTATGAATTTCAGCACTGCCATATGCACAAGATATATTCCAAATGAATATTTCTCGATCATTGCACAGGCTTTGTCCAGAACACTTTCCTTTCCCTCTGTTGATAAGAACAGTGAATATACTCCCAGCGATCCTATCATTATAAGCGGAAATGAGTAGTTGTAAAGCATATTTCCTATGACACTGTCTGTGTGCTTGCAGCCATATATCGTCAGCGGTATCGTTATCACCGCAAACACTGCTGTGCAGACTGCCGCAGCCGGTGCCGGTATCTTTATTATCCCCTTGTGAAGCGCATAGCCTGCAAGAAGATAAAACGGATAAACCGTGTAGGTGCAAACATAAAAGGCTATATCCTTGCCGGATATCGTTTCAATAAACGGCAGCAGGGACTGGAATACTCCGTATATCAGCAGCAGATATCTTATCTCGCTGTCCTTCGCAGACCGTGTTATCAGCCTGTATGCCGGCAGCAGAAGGTACACTGCTATCATCAGATACAAATACCACATATGCGCCCAGCCTGTTCCAAAGGCGATATTCTTTAATCCCTCTGTTATGAAGCTGAAACTGAATTTCGGCTTGACAAATATATAGTCAAACAGTGAGAACAGCATGGTGAAAGCTATCAGCGTGACTGCCATTCGTTTTATGTATGTGCCGAACAGCTTCTTCATCGTCACCTTCCGCTCTTTTTGCAGCAGAAGCGCTCCTGTACACATCACAAAGCACGGCACTGCCCACATCATAAGGTTCCTGGCTGTTGTCACGGTACTCATTCTTCCCGTAGTATCGGCAAATGCCATTGCTGAAAAATATGTGTGAAGTATTACTACTGCTATACAGGCGGCAGCCTTTAACCGGCTGAGATATTTTATCATTCTCCTGCTTCCTCCTGTTTAGTTGAAAAGGAAGCCTGCGCCGCAGCCGTTATCAGGGTCAATTCCGGCATCTTCTGTGGGAGCCTGTGTGACCGGTGCCGGTGCTTCTGTAGGAGCAACATACGGCTGAGTTGCCGGAGGATCTGTATAAACCGGCTCCTGAACATAAGGTTCAGTGTATACAGGCTGCTGTACAGGTGTTTCAGCTGCCTGAGTTGCATCGGGTACAAATTCCTGGGTCTGAGCTTCTGTAGCAGCTTCAGTTGCAGCGGCGGCAGTTGTATCTTCGGGAGCATTGATTTTTTCCTCAGCCTCCTTAGTGGTGACAGCCTCGCCGGTTGACTTGGACTTATAGATTATATAAGCAATATCCTTTTCAAACTTTATCTCGCCGGCTTCGATATCTCCGAAGGGGAACTGATGAAGCTCTGCGGTCTCTCCGCTTCTGAATTTGAGCTTTATTGTATATTCTGTGGAAATGAGCGGAGCATCAGCACTTCCGCCTTCTTCATTTTCGGAAATGCCTTCGCTGTCGAAGTAGAGTATTCTTTCCTCGTCAGCCTTGAACATATCGCCCTTCTCAAGCATATTCTCAGAAAACTCTGCATCTGCACCGGCTTTAACTGAAAACTCTTCTATCTCCTTGCCGGTGCCGTTAGTAAGGTTTACCTTAAAGACCTTCTCGCCTTTCTTTTCCTTGCCGATAGTTTTCAGCTCGGTCTTTTTTTCAGCCTCAGCGGTATCAGCCTTAGTAGTCTCAGCCTCAGTTACTGTAGCTGCTTCAATCGTAGTAGTCTCGACCTTTGCAGCCGGAACAGAATTATTCTTGCAGCCTGTCATTGCAAGGGCTGCGATAAGTGTTACGAAAATTATACTCTTCTTCATATTTTTCTCTCCTTCATTATTAGCTCATAACTTCCTGTCTCACATAGCGCCATGTACCTGACTGTCCATAGCTTATCTGATATCCGTTCATGCCTGTCTCATTGGTAAAATCCGGATCAAAAACATAAACGGTGCCGTCTATAGTTACCTCCACCCAGCTGTGAGGACCGTAGCCGCCTGCACGCAGCGGTACCTGACCTGAGATCTGATGTGCATCATAACCCATTGTCTTTGCCATTTCACAGAACATCGCTGCCATTACATAGCAGTTGCCCTTGCCGTATGTAAAGCCATAATCTGCATACCATTCCATTGATGTAGCAGAGGTCTGGGGCATATCATCTGTGTGACCGTAATAAGGGATAGAAGATGCTGCATCAAAAGCTGCCTGAAGTGTCCAGCCGTTCTTGTTCAGGCATTCTGCTGCAAGAGGATACTTGAATACAAACGGAACATATTTTGCTGCAACGCTGTCAGTGTAGCACTGATTTTTCTTCATTGCAAACTGTGTAAGCACCACGGAATTTCTTGCCTCTGTAAATGAGGGGTCAAGAGCTGTCAGGGTAACTTCGATCTGTCCCTTCACGAATTTAACAGCTTTTTCTGTACCGATAAGCGGAACATCGCCTCTTGTCTGCTTTGATACATTCATTATCACCACATTATCTGCAAAAAATGCCTCATCATATTTTGCAGCATATTCAGCAGCTTTTTCGGCTGAGAAATACTTTGTGATAAAATCGCTGAGCTGGATAGAATCCTTTATTATTTCAGTTGCACCGTAATTGCCTGCATCTGAGGATACAGCAGTTATATTAGCCACGTTCCAGCCGCTGAAAAACTGATCTGTCTCAGCGGTATAAATAAGGGT
>CAMNFW010000156.1 GCA_946537565.1 uncultured Ruminococcus sp.
GAAGATAACGTGAGGTTTTCTTGCGTTTTTTCTTCTCATACATTATCTCGTCTGCCTTTGTGATAAGGCTGAACAAGGTCATTGAATCATTTACCTCAGTTACCACAACGCCGATACTTGCACCAATTTCATATGGCTTGTTGATAGCCATATTAAGGCTGCTCAGTCTTGTTGAAAAATCATTTTCAAGTTTCTCAACGTCATTTTCCTCCGCACCGCTTCCGAGAATTATAAATTCATCTCCTCCGAAACGAGCGCATATTCTGCCGTGAGAAGTGCAGTCAGTGATTATCGAAGCAAGCCTCTGAAGTGCAAAATCACCTTCTTTATGGCCGTAGTTATCGTTGATATATTTAAGACCGTCCATATCAATAAATGATATCAGGAGCTTTTCGCCGGTTTCAAGGCATTTGTTATATATCTCATCAGCCGCTCTGATGAAACCGTTGCGGTTATAGATGTTGCACAGCTGATCGTTGACATAAAGCTTATCAAGCTCTGTTATCATTCTGTTCAGCTCCAGCAGACGGCGGATATTCTCTATTGAGTTGCTGATGTTGAGCATTATAGAGTGACAAAGCATACTCTTAGTGGGGAAATCACTGTTGGTGATAATATAATATCCAAGGCAATGCTCCCGAAAATGCAGCGGCAGAAAATAGCTTACATTTCCGGCATCTGTATACTCGAAAGGATACATCTCTGAGCTTTCAAAACTGTCAACTGAGGAGGCTCTTCCGTTTTCAAGTATCAGCGGAGCAGTGATTATTTCTGTATAGCTGAGAGAGTCGATTCTTTCAGTATCGGCTCTTCTCAATCCTTTTTTATACCTGTTGTTCCAGTCTGAGCAAAGGCAAATGGTAAACCTCTGGCAGTCTATCTCACGGATAAAATCAGAAGCTGTTTTAAAGTTTTCCTCGGCAGATTCGGTGTTGGCAAGCCCGGTGGTTATCCTGTTGAGGAGGGAAATATCGCTCCGGCATTTATTCATCAGCTTATATGTACTCTTCTGGAAAAGGTGCATATCCTTCATTGTATCAGTACAGCAGCCGCAGCTTCCTGCCAGCAGCGGCTCTGCTTTAAAAGTAACTGTTCTGCTTACCTCTTTGCCGCTGATGATATCATGTATTATCTGACAGGCATAGCGTCCGGCTTTTTCCAGCGGACGGTTAACGGTAGTAATGGACGGGAAATGATATCTTGCATTGAAGGTGTTGTCGAAACCGGTGACTATTATATCCTCCGGCACTGCATGACCCCGCTGTTCAAGCTCATCGGCAGCAGCCAGCGCCATTGCATCGTTTGCACAAATGACCGCATCCGGTGCCGGAAGCTTTGAGTCTTCAAAATAGTTAACTGCATTTACACCGTCAGCTGCCCTGAATTCGCCAAAAAATAATCGTCCGTTCTCGATCTCCAGACCGTGCCTTTCCATTACACTGCAAAAGGCATCATATCTGTCCTTAGCTTCAGGATTTACAAGGGGTCCGGAAACATAGTTGATCTTTTTTGCACCGTGTACGCTTATAACGTGTTCGACTAATTCAGACATCGCCTGAAAATTGTCGATCTTGATGTTATAAAACTCCGGCACTGAATCACAGTCAAACACTACGGTCGGTTTTCCGGAAGCTCTTACTTTATTCAGTATGATCTCCCTGGATTCAGGCTCATTGACAGTGTTTGTCATAAGAATGAAGCCGTCAAATTTATCATAATTAATAAGATTATAAATATTGTACTCACCGATATCATTCTTTTTGTTTGCAAGAACTCCGCCGAAGCAGGCAAAGCATGAGATATTCATATTAAACTCAGCCGCACTGGAGGTAATGCCGTCGATCACACTGTTCTGGTATTCCTCATCAATTCCTGATACTATAAGGGCTGTATTGATAAAATCGTTCATATGACACCTTCCGACTTAATATGATCTTGGTTTTCCGGAACACATTATTATTATTCATTATAACACAAAATAGCCAAAATATCAAGAGCATATCTCAAAAAATTATATATAATAAATTCACATTTTATTAAGTTTATACGATGCTTTTTCTACAAAAAATTTTTTTGTGAAGCCGTGATTTTCTAAGACTATTTTAAGAATTCTGTGTTATTATCATAACATAGACAGGAGATGCCGGAAGGAGGAGCATTTATGTGTATGAAAAAAATTGCACTGGCAGTGTGCTGGTCGGAAGAAAATAACCTATCGGAGTTCTTGTCCGAGCTGAAAACAAAAGGCTACAAGACTATCGTTCTCAGCGGAAAAGCCGCTTCTTCAAGAGCTGACGATGACAGCGATCCGCAGATAATCGTAGCAGATTCACTGGCATCTGACCGGGTCTCTGCTGTAACTCAGGGTCAGGAGTTTATATGGCATAACTTTGAGCCGCCTTATGCTCTTGAGATAGTTGATTATCCCGGTCAGAAACAAAATGATTTTCTTCCTGATGATGAAACCCTGACACCGGACGGGCTTATCTCTGTCAGCCGGCGCAAAAAGAGCCTGTTCAGTATTTTCCGCCGCTGAATCATATTTCTGGAATGTAAATCTTTTAGCTTACAATTCACTATTGAATTGATATATAAAAACTTTTAACCCTCCCCTCTCTCCGCAGGATTCCCTCTCCTGCGGAATTTTTTTTGCCATTTTGCATTGATGCAGGTTTGCAGCCATATAATTTACCAGACAAAATTCGATTTAAGGAGCCTGTAATGCTAAAAAGTAAAATGCTGAAGGATACTCTGCTGCTGACCGCCATGCAGCTTATACTGGATTCAGCGGCACTTCTGCTGAACGTTTTTGTAACGAAAAAACTTGGAGCCTCCGCAGTGGGAATATTCTCTCTCATAAGCTCATTCATGGGACTTGCCGGCATAGTCTCAAACGGCAATGCCTTCCTCTGCACAAGCCGGCTTATTTCCGAAGAGCTTGGCAAAAAAGACGGCGACCCGAATAAAGTCCTCCGCCACGGTATCAAGCTTTGCGTATTGCTCAGTGCAGCTGTGTCTGTCGTACTCTTTACGGCTGCTGACAAACTGAGTGCAGGATTTTTTGGCTCAGCAGAAATGTCCGGTGCGATCAGGCTCATGCCGGCTGCACTTGGTGCCGGAGCGGTGACGGCTTGTATCAAAGGCTATTTCAATGCCTGCCGGAGATCCGGTATCAGCGCTGCCGGGGATATTTTTGAATTTACAGTTAAAACAGCTGTTATCGTTTTCCTTGTAATTAACTGCGAAGTTACCAATGAAGCACAGCTCAGCAGACTGATGATGCTCTCACTTATCATCGGCAACTGCCTTTCAATGATTTTCCTGTCTGTATTATTTTTTCTCAAACATGAAAAATATCACGGCAAAGGCTCACTCTCCTTCAAAGCCTATGCAAAGGCTGCCTTTCCAATTATGGGCGGCGGTATCCTTACGGCGGTTCTCAGCAGCACCAATGATGCGCTTATACCTGTATGTCTCAGAGAGTACGGTGATTCGGCATCTCAGTCCCTCAGTCTTTTTGGTATATTCGAGGCGATCGTGATACCAACACTGTTTTTTCCGTCAGTAGTTTTATGTTCGATGTCCGGGATAATAGTAAGTGAAGCTGCAAGAGCTTCCGCAGCCGGTAATACAGACCGTATAAAAAATCTCACCTCAGCACTTATTCAAGGCACTTTTGTATACAGTGTTTTTGCTGCATCTGTTATCATGAGATTCGGAAATGAGATCGGTGAACTGCTGGGCGGCGGTGAAACAGCCGGTAAAATTATCCCCGTTATCGCCCCCGTCATTCCATTCATCTACCTGGAAATTATCCTCGAAGCACTTATCAAAGGCATGGGCTTGCAAAGCTTCTCCTCGCTGAATTATCTGGCTGAATATATTATAAGGATATCAGTGGTTCTGATTCTCGTGCCGAAACTGGGATTTTCCGGCATTGCCGCTTCCTATTATGCAAGCAATGTTTTCGGCAACACCATGCGTCTTATCAAGATCCTGAGATTCACCAGCGTCAGGTTCAGACCCGTGAAAACCGTCCTGATGCCGGTGGTTTACTCCTTTCTGACAATGGGTACGGCTGAGCTGCTGTTCAGAGGTATGCCGGAGAAAAATATTTTTTCCATGATAATTTTCACACTTCTCTGGCTCAGCATTTACGGTGCTATTTTCGTGATATCTTCAAAAGGAAGTCTCCGCTCACTCAGAGCCGTCCCCGAAACCCAGAGCTGAGATTATTGTTTACCAGTGCAAACCTTTTCTGACATTTTATACACTGAGTTAACATTTTTCCGCATTTCTTTGTGAGAGTTGCACAGTTTTCAACATAAGAAGTATTGTAATATGTAGAAAAACTAAAAAAGTATTGCATTTTATTTAATAATGATTTATAATTAAATCTGGGGTTGTATAAACTGCACATAGTTTTGAACAATTTCTGCCTGCATACTTTTTTACCTTTGCAGGTCATTATCAATCAATTTAGAGGAGTAAAACTACTATGAAAGAGTACGATGTAAACAAAATAAAAAATATCGCATTAGCCGGTCATAACGGTTCAGGAAAGACCTCTCTCGCTGAAGCTCTGATTTTTAAAGCCGGCGCTTCCGACCGTCTCGGAAAAACCGCTGACGGTACTACTATCAGTGACTATGACCCGGAAGAGATCAAAAGACAGATCTCCATCAGTACAGCTCTCGAAACCTTTGAATATGAAGGCTTTAAAATCAATCTTCTTGATACTCCCGGTCTCTTCGATTTCGCTGCTGAAATGAACGAGGGAATCCGTGCTGCGGATACCGTTATGATAACCGTTTCAGCTAAGTCCGGCGTTAAGGTCGGCACAAGAAAAGCTTACGATGAGGCTGTTAAACAGAATAAATCTAAAATGTTCGTCGTTACGAAGATCGACGATAAGGACGCTAACTTCTTCAATGTCCTCACTGACCTGAAAACTGTTTTCGGTCCGACTGTATGCCCTGTTGTTGTTCCGGTCATAAGCGGCGGTCAGATAGTTTCCTATGTTAACCTTATCGAGATGAAGGCTTATAAGTACGATCAGAAAGGCAATGCTGTCGAAACTGAAATGCCTACTGCCGAAATTTCTGAAAAGTTTGAGTACAGGATCGACGGCCTTATCGCTGCTATCTCAGAGGCTGTTGCCGAGACTTCCGATGAACTTATGGAGAAATTCTTCGAGGGCGAGGAATTCACCCAGAAGGAACTTATCGACGGTATCCATGACGGTATGAACC
>CAMNFW010000157.1 GCA_946537565.1 uncultured Ruminococcus sp.
CAGCGATCTGACCTGCGTCCTTAGTAGCCTGTCTCTGGGAGTCAGTGAAGTAAGCCGGAACAGTGATAACAGCCTCTGTAACGGGTTCGCCCAGATAAGCCTCAGCATCAGCCTTAAGCTTAGAGAGTATCATAGCAGAAATTTCCTGGGGGGTATATTTCTTATCGTCGATAGTGACCTTATAATCAGAACCCATATGTCTCTTAATAGAAGAAACGGTTCTGTCGTGGTTAGTGATAGCCTGTCTTTTAGCGACCTGACCAACAAGTCTCTCGCCGCTGTTAGTAAAAGCGACAACAGAAGGAGTAGTTCTTGCACCTTCATTGTTAGGGATAACAACGGCATTGCCGCCCTCCATAACTGCTACGCATGAATTAGTTGTACCTAAGTCGATTCCTATAATTTTTCCCATAATTGATTCCTCCAAATAATAATTATCTATGTCAACCTTTCGGGGAAAGGCATTTTGTATAAGCTTTACAAAGAATGATCTCAGCCTTTAAGCTAAGGCATATAGTATTGGTCAGCAGTTCTGCGGAGCTGACTAAAGAGCGACAGCCACCATAGCCGGGCGAATGAGTTTATCGCCTATCTTATAGCCTTTCTGATAAACGGCGCAGACATAGCCGCTGGCATAATCGGTGCCGTCCTGCTGGCTGATAGCGTTATGAACATTGGGGTCGAATTCTTTTCCGAGGGCTTCGACTTCGGAAACATTCATTTTGCTCAGGAACTCCTTAAGCTGATTGAAAATCATATTCATACCGTTTTTAAAGTTTTCATCGCTGCACTCGAACTCCAGTGATCTTTCAAAGCTGTCGATTACGGGCAGCAACTCCTCGATACATTTAGCTGTAGCATTCTGGTAAGTATCAGTTTTTTCTCTTACGGTACGTTTTCTATAGTTATCGTACTCAGCGAAGAGTCTGAGGTACTTATCATTAGCCTCAGCGAGAGCGTCCTCCAAAGCAGCGTACTCACTGGCAGCGTCATTGTATTCGCTTACAGCATCGTCCTCATCGGAGCTTTCGTTGATGATCAGCTCTTCTTCGAGAGCCTCATGCACAGTATCCTCTGGAGTATCCTGTGTCTCATTAATGATATTGTCATTATCCAAGATCTATCCGTCCTTTCTAAGTGAAATTGTCCCCGTCCTGCGGCAGCTCCGGAACGGTGGGTTCATCGCCGCCGGACATAAGCATAGACATTTTGTTAGTCATATACTCAATGTAGGGTATAATTTTTTTATAATCCACCCGCATAGGACCGATAATACCAATTGAGCCGGCATCGAATCCGCCCTTCTTATAACGGGAAACTATCATGCTTGAATTACCGATCGCAAAGCTTCCCTCTGAACCGAACTTGACCTGCAAGCCACTGAAAGAATCCTCAAGGAAATCTGTCAGCTCATGGCGCTGACCGATAAACTTAACGACCTCCATTTTATCCAGATCGTCACAGCTAAGCAATTTTTCGCCGCCGCTGAGGGTAAGCTCCTGATGTCTCAGGTCTTCTGAAAGCTCAAACAGACCTTTTACCAGCGGTGAGAGTGTCACCATATACGCTGAGACCGCAGCGATCATCTTATCCAGCATTTCCTCAGACAGCTCCTCAACAGAAACGCCGCTGAGATTTTCATCAATATACTTAGTGAAGAAATCCAGCTGTTCATGATTAAGGTCAAATTCCAGTCTGCAAGCCTTATTTTTGATACTGCCGTTGGAAGTGATAAGGAGTATAACATAGAGCCGCTTGCCGGTGGGGATAACCTCGACCTTAGAGATAATGGAGAACTTTGGAGCAGAGGTAGTAACAACAGCAGCGCACTGGGTAAGTTCAGTAAGAGCAGCCGCAGCATTTTCAATGAGCAGTTCTTCGGGTGTATCCTCGCTGCCGAGCATACTGTCGATTTTTAGTTTTTCATCATCTGAAAGTTCCGGAAGAGTCATAAGCTCGTCGATATAGAGTCTGTAGCCGGCGAAGGTAGGGATCCTGCCGGCGGAGGTATGTGGCTGTTCAAGGTATCCGAGCTGTTCCAGCACAGCCATATCATTACGGATAGTAGCAGCAGAGACCTTAATATTATCAAGCTTTGCAATAGTCTTTGAGCCTACAGGCTCACCGGTTCTGATATACTCGTCAACTACAGCAGCGAGTACTTTCAGCTTCCTGTCGTCCACGATGATCACAACCTTTCTTTTCGTTTAGCACTCTCACTCCCTGAGTGCTAATTATAATTTATCACTATTATTGCAATTTGTCAAGGGGTTTATTCATTTTCAGCGTTTTTGACAATTTTTGTCATTTTAATTTGTCTGATTTTCAAGGTTTCAACAATGTATTCAACATTTTCAACACCCCGATTTTAGTGGAAAACTCCTGCTTATACTATATATTATACTATGTCCCGTCAGCAGATCCCGGACAAAAAATCGTCAATGCAAAAAAATCCGGAAGCAGTCTTTCAACCGCTTCCGGAAAATTCATATTACAAGAGTATCAGATCAGTTAAGATCAATCCTCATCTCTCTTTTTGCGGGCTGCAAATGCGAGTGCAGCAGCAGCAGTGATAGTGATGAGAACCATGCCAATGCCCTTATCTCCGGTCTTAGGAGCGTTTGTAGAGGCAGCAGCAGTAGTAGCTCTTGTTGTAGCTGCAGTAGTAACCTTAGCAGTGGTAGTTGTAGTAGTTGTGGTAGTTGCAGCAGTATCAGTAGTAGTTGTAGTTGTATCAGCAGTTGTTGTAGTGGTATCAGTATCAGTTACAGTAGTAGTAGTAGTTTCAGTAGTAGTTTCAGTAGTAGTTGATGTAGTAGTGGTAGTTGTAGTAACGATCATTTCGTCTATCATAGTAACTGTATTGTCGATAACCTCAGCGCCGCCGACCAGCTGACCATTTTCAATAGTGAATATGATGTCAGTTGCAACCAGATAACCGTTAGGAGCAGCATCCTCATGGAGAGTATAAGTACCATCTGTCAGGTCTCTGATGAGAGTAGAAGATGTACCAGAGATCCAAACGAGTACATTGCTGTTCTCGGTAGTCTCAAGCTCAGCGCCTTCACCAAGTGTAACCTTGCTGATGTCGAATACAACATCATTTCCACGGAAGTCCTTACCAGTAAGAGTCAGTGTAGCACCGCTTACCTCTTCGCTGAATACGTCCTGCTTGCTGATATTAACATCAGTAACAGTCATATCGTCGATCATAGTTACGGTATTTCCTTCAACACCAACATCACCAGAAAGCTTGCCGTCGATGATAGTGAATGTTATGTCTGTAGTAACTTCGTAGCCGTTAGGAGCAGCCACTTCATGGAGAGTGTAAGTACCGTCCGGCAGATCCTTTACGAAGGTAGCGGTAGAACCGGATACCCATGTAAGCTGATTGCCAGTGTTTTCGATAGTTGCACCAACTCCGAGGGAAACATTGTCGATATCGAATGTAACGGTTCTGCCAGTGAGGTCACTGCCTGTAAGAGTGAGCTTAGCGCCGCTGATCTCTTCGCTGAAGACATTCTGCTTGCTTATCTGGATATCAGATACGATCATATCGTCTTCCATAGTAACAGTGTTGCCTGTAACAGCCTCGCCGCCGATGATTTCGCCGTTAGAAACAACGAAGTGGATATCAGTTGTTACGAGGTAGCCGGAAGGAGCAGCTTCTTCGTGGAGAGTATAAGTTCCGCTTGGAAGATTCTTAACGAAAGTTCCGCTTGTACCGGAAACCCAGATCAGTTCAGTACCATTCTCAGTGCTTACCAGTTCTGCGCCGTTTCCGAGAGAAACGTTGCTCAGTTCAAATACGATGTCATTGCCGTTGGAATCCTTACCAGTAAGCTTAAGTACAGCACCGGGAACTTCGTCACCGTATACATTAGACTTGCTGATCTGAACCTCGCCCTTCATTGTATCGAACATATTAACAGTGCTGTTGCTTGAAACAGTACCGCCGATGATATCCTTTCCAACGATCTGGAAAGTGATATCAGTGGTAACTTCATAGCCGTCAGGAGCAGCAACCTCATGGAGCTTGTAGCTGCCTTCGCCGAGACCCTTGATAAGGGTTGAAGTAGTACCGGAGATAAATGTCAGCTCATTAGTATTTGAGTCAGAAACGAGCTGAGCGCCCTCGCCGAGAATAACATTGCTGATGTCGAATATAACGTCCTCGCCGCTGACACCCTTACCGGTGAGAGTAAGAGTAGCGCCTGCGATCTCAGTGCCATAGGTATTAGCCTTGCAGATATAAACGTCAGCAGTAACGGTAGTAGTTGTTGTTGTAGTAGACTCGGTGGTAGTTGTAGTAGTGGTGGATGTAGTTGTGGTTGTAGTTCTTGTGTCATCATCGCCGCCGATGATAGTAACAGAAGAAGTAGTAGTGCTGATATCGGTATCAGGGCCAGCAGTTACGCTTGTAGTAGTAACGGTGGTAGTGGTAGCAGTAGTTGTAGAAGTTGTAGTAACGATGCGCTCGTCAACCATATCAACAGCTGTAACCTCAACGCCGTTTACAGTAACCTGTCCGCCGATAACAACGAAAGTGATGTCATTAGCAACTTCATAGCCATTAGGAGCAGCTTCCTCATGGAGAGTGTAGGTACCGTCTTCAGTGAGAACGATAGTAGCGCCGCTGCCGCTGATCCATGCTAATGTATTACCGGAGCTTGTGATAGCATAGCCGCCGTTTCCGACCTGTAAAGCATCTGTATCAAAGATAACAGGAGTTCCGTCAGCCTTAACACCGGTAAGAGTGAGGGTAGCACCAGGAACCTCTGCGCCGCCAACGTCAACCTTATTGATCTGAACGCTGTTTCTTGCAGCTACAGTAGTAGTAGTTCCGGTTGTAGAAGTAGTAGTTTCAGTTGTTGTAGTAGAAGTAGTTGAAGTTTCTGTTCTTGTGGTTGTAGTGGTAGATGTAGTTGTTGTAGTTGTGGTGGTAGTTGTTGTTGTTGTGGTTGATGTAGTTGATGTAGTGGTGGTAGTTGTGGTGGTTGTGGTAGATGTAGTTGTTGTTGTGGTAGATGTAGTTGTTGTCGTTGTAGTGGTTGTGGTAGTTGTGGTGGTAGATGTTGTAGTATCGTCTGTGGTTGTTGTGGTTGTAGAAGTAGTAGTTGTTGTGGTAGTTGTTGTGGTGGTTGTGGTAGATGTAGTTGTTGTTGTGGTGGTTGTGGTTGTAGCCGGGATAATCTCGTCGATCATAGTGATCTCAGAAA
>CAMNFW010000158.1 GCA_946537565.1 uncultured Ruminococcus sp.
CTTGTTTCAGTCCAGAACGGTATTATGCTGAAAAAAATTATCAGCAACAAAAGGTCGGGGATACGTTTTATATTCTTCATACAAACTCCTCTCCGAAAAAACAGGCTGTTCCGACTTTTCAGAACAGCCCATTGTTAGAGACATATTGAGTATAACCGATACTCTGATTAATAATTCTGGTTAGAATCAGCATTGAAGAACTGATTGCTGCTTTCGGTGTAGTAATCGTTGGGTTCGAGAGACAGGAAGTCATCGTCCTCAATATCAGGAAGTCTTGCGCCGCAGCGTCCGCAGAACTGGAAGCGCTCGTTGACCTCAGCGTCACACTTAGGACAGATCTTATAGCCTCTGATGCCGTTCAGCTCATATCTCATTTTCTTGATTCTTCTGCGTCTGGTGTCGATATCATCGCAGAGGACCTTGAGATTAGCCGGATCCTCGTTAGGATTCTTATAGTACTTCTTACCGATATCGGTGAAGATCTCAACGATTCTTTCCTCCTCATACAGGATCTTTCTCTTCAGGTTGTTAGCTTCTGAAATACTTTTTGTTTTATCGGTAACGCCCTTTCCGACGTCGCCGAGTTTATCGAGAATACCCATTGCAAATCACTCCTATTGATATATTTCTCGTATATATATTATACATTAAATCAAAATTATTGTCAAGTGCTTTCAAAATTATTTTTGAAAACCTTTAAAGATTTGTGCAAACCTTACATTTCAGATATGTCATTTTCGGTAAGCTGAATAATACCGCCCTTAGTAAGAGCAGATGCAGCATTTTCGTTATCGTCCACACGGATAACAAAAGAAACTGACTTATCTGAAGTTCCGAGAAAAGCATAGAGGTATTCTATGTTTACGTTTTCGCTTCCGAGAATATCCAGCGCACGGCTGAGCTGTCCGGGAGCATCGGGAATAGATATTGCTACGATTTCAGTCACAGCTGCTGCATAGGAGGCTTTACGAAGTATATCAACGGTCTTATCGGTATCGTTTACGATGATGCGGAGAATGCCGAAATCCTTGGTATCAGCAATACTCAGCGCTCTGATATTGATATTGCTTTCCTTGATAAGCTTCATAACTCCTGTGAGCTGATTGGGTTTGTTGTCCAGAAATACTGAGATCTGTCTGACATTTGCCATATTTAACGCTCCTTATTATTCAGATTTTTTTGCAGTTGTATTATCAGCGGCTGATTTTTTTGTCTCCGGCTCAATATCCTCATACATAACAAGAGCTGAAAAGTCCTGGATATACTCATTTACATGGGTCTGAGCATCGTGACACATACCGGCAGCTGTACTGTACTTTATGTCTATGACATGAACGGTGGCTATGAACTCATTGAGCTCATTCTCGAAGGTAGCGTACCTGTCATACTTCTCCTGAACAGGCAGATACGTTGATGAAAAAAGTTTAACTTTCATACTCTTTTCTCCTTAAGTTATTATGATCATACTCAGTCGTGAAGCTTTCTCTTGTCAATAACTCTTACAGCCTTGCCCTCGCTTCTGGTGATGGACTTTGGAGAAACAAGATGCACCTTCGGACTGATTCCCAGCATCGTTTTTATAGCAGCAGCAAGCGCACGCTCCTGATCCTGCATATCCTTTACCTTATCTGAAAGCTGATCAGGATTCATCTCTACGCTTATATCAAGAGTATCAGAATTGTTTACACGATCAACCTCAATAAGATAGTTCGGTGAATAACCCTGCTCAATGAGAACGGTCTCGATCTGGCTTGGGAATACATTTACTCCTCTGATGATCATCATATCATCACTTCTGCCCATAGGCTTGGTCATTTTTATAAGAGTACGTCCGCAGGAACACTTTTCTCTGCTCAGCACGCAAAGGTCACGGGTACGGTATCTCAGCAGCGGGAAGGCTTCCTTGGTTATACTTGTGAAAACAAGCTCGCCTACTTCACCCTCCGGCAGAACCTCTCCGGTTTCCGGATTTATTATCTCAGGGATAAAGTTATCCTCGTTGATATGCATACCGTTCTGCTCACTGCACTCAAATGCAACACCAGGACCGCTGGTCTCTGTAAGACCATAGATATCATAAGCCTTGATTCCCAGTGATGCTTCTATTGAACGGCGCATCTCCTCAGTCCAGGGCTCTGCACCGAAAATTCCGGCTTTAAGCTTTATATCATCAGTGGTATAACCCATATCGTGGAGAGTTTCACCGATGTAAGCGGCATAGGAAGGTGTGCAGCAGAGAATAGTAGCACCCAGGTCACGCATAAAGGTTATCTGGCGCTCGGTGTTTCCGCTGCTCATAGGAAGTGTAAGACAGCCTACTTTGTGTGAACCGCCGTTAAGTCCGGGACCGCCTGTGAACAGACCGTAGCCGTAGCATACCTGACAAACATCTTCATTTGTACCGCCGGCAGCAGTTATAGCTCTTGCACAGCAGTCTTCCCAGAGGTCGATATCATGCTGGGTATAAAATGCAACAACTCTCTTTCCGGTGGTTCCGCTGGTGGACTGGATCCTTACACAGTCACTGAGCGGCTTTGCAAGAAGTCCGTAAGGATAAGCCTCACGGAGATCAGCCTTGCTGAGGAACGGCAGCTTGCAAAGATCGTCAACGCCCTTGATATCCTCAGGCTTTACGCCCTTTTCGTCCATGAGATCACGGTAATACTTAACGTTTTCATAAACGTGCTTCACCTGTTTTACAAGTCGCTCGTCCTGGAGTTTTTTCATTTCCTCCCTGGACATACATTCAATTTCTTCATTCCAATATCTTTCCATTGGTACTCAGGCTCCTTAATTATAATATGTTTTAATATACAACCACTGTCTTATACATAATGAATAATTCCCGGTCACATTCAATGCCAGAAAATCAATTATCCATTCTGCATGATTATGATGAATCATAATTCAAATGTCGTATTCGATGATGTTGCTGACTCTGATGTAAGTGCCGTTGATATAAGCCACAAGGTAGACGGTATAGGTTCCGGGGTCATCGCCCACAAGATCATGGGTATGCAAAACAAGCTCCGGTTCTTTTGTATCAAAATCCTCAGCACCTCTGCCAAGGATACGCTTTCCGTCCTTATGTATGTACCACTGTAAATTGTGAAATCCCTCATGGTCATCACGGGTTATGGTGTGATCACTATTGAGCTTCAAAGTAAATGTCTCAACAATTTCCACCTCGTCCTCACGCTTCTGCCTGTAGGAAAGGTACTGGAAAGGCTCTCCGTCAACTGTAACGTCAGCAGTGCAGTTTATGAATTTTGTGTCTGTTTCTCTTCCTATTATACAGCCGTAATCCTCTCTGCCGCCGCTGATCCTTCCAGAAACGCTTACGTTGCTGAAAGTCTGGAAGCCGTACATCTGACCGCCAACGATCCCCGTACAGCCTCCGGATGCCACAGACGCATCATCAAAGCTGATATCATGAACATCAACACCCATGCCATAACCGATAAATCCCATATCCATATAGCCGGAAGCACTGATATTCATGTGGCTGATAGTATGACCTTTTCCGTCAACAGTTCCGCAGAAGCCGTGATTTGAGGCGGCATACCAGCCCATAG
This sequence comes from uncultured Ruminococcus sp., assembly GCA_946537565.1. GTDB lineage: Bacteria > Bacillota > Clostridia > Oscillospirales > Ruminococcaceae > Ruminococcus. The sequence continues at coordinate 3,576 of CAMNFW010000158.1, forward strand.
GCGTCCATCTGTAGCCGCTGAGGTCAATGTCATCTTCAAGAGTCAGAGAAATTCTGTCACTTTCATTTATGCCGTTAACATAATAAACAACGGAAGCCAGCTGCCAGGGAGTTGATACATGAAAATCAGGCGCATTTTCAACAGCCCATTTCTTGTCACAAAGCTCAATTATGCTTCCTGTGTCAAGTTCACGCTCCCAGTCAGTAGGATAATCCGACTTGTCAATAGTATACTCATACTCCGAAACATCATATCCCCACACTCCCAGCCATTGATAAGCATCTGCAAGCAGATAAACTCCAGGCTCTTCGGGAATGAAGCTGACACGATTCTTTTCCATTTCAATATATGAACCGATAGTATTGTAAAACTGATCTTTCTCGCTGTAATGAAGAACTATGAGATTCTTAACCGGAATGCCTCTGAGCTGAGCTTCATCATACTCAAAAGACATTACAGGCTTGGTCACGTTTTCATCAAACTCCAGCTCGACCGGACTTCCCACCAACCCTACAACTCCGCTGTGAAGATAATCAATATTGTAAATATCACTTACCCTGGAATGCGCTTTTATACTATCACTGCACTCACCCGAAAACCAAATCCTTACGATCTCAGGCTTTTCAGGGTTTGAAAGGGTTTTATGGCAGATCTGCCGTTCCGGGTCAGCAGGATCAGTCTCAGGTTCTCCCTCATCGGCTTTCGGCTGCACTTTGGCATCATCTAAATTGAAATGATAATGAGAGGTATCATTGCTGCCGCCGTCAGCGCCAAATACACCGCAGCCAGTCAGCTGAACAGCCGCAGCTGCACATAATATTAAAGTCAGAAATTTCTTCATAACACTTTTCAAGAATAAATTTACTTTGCCCTTAAATAACGCAGCACTCTATTAATTCCGAATTACGCATTTTCAATTGATTCAGGCTTTTTTTCCCAGCTCAAATGCCTTCTTGTTAAGCTCTAAGAACTTAGGCGGTACAAGCTGCTCAATAGCCTGCTGCCACAGCTCCTCAGGATAATCCATTCTTGATGCCAGCACACCCATAAGCACTACGTTTGAAGCCTTTGAAGTGCCAGCCTGCTCAGCAAGACTAAGAGCATCAACAGCCACCAGCTCAACCCCGGCAGCTTCAAGCTTTTCAGTGAGATTCTCCGGATACTGAGCCGCACCGGTGATTACCGGCATAGGATCTATCTGCTGTGTGGAAGTGATGAGCTTTCCGCCCTTTTTGAGATAAGGCAGACAGCGTGCAGCCTCCAAAAGTTCAAAGGATATTACAGCATCAGCCTCACCCTTTTCGATCACCGGTGAATAAACCTTATCACCATACTTTACATATGTTACAACACTGCCTCCACGCTGAGACATTCCGTGTACCTCACTGACCTTAACATCATAACCCTGGGCAAGAAGCACATTGCCCAGCAGTCTTGAAGCCAGCAGCGAACCCTGTCCGCCTACACCAACTATCATTATTGATCTTGTTTCCATATTTATTTCTCCTTGATAATAAATGAGCGTTTTGCTTTCAGACAGTTTACTGATATTGCAATTATACCTGAGTAAATCCTCTAAAAGCCGCTCCGTTAGAATTA
>CAMNFW010000159.1 GCA_946537565.1 uncultured Ruminococcus sp.
CTCAAACGGCAGCATCGTATGTGTTGAAAAAGGCTCTACAGTAAGATATTCTATCAGCCGTAAGGTAAGATGGTGCGATACAGAGTACTACAATATCGAAGGCTACGAGGCATTCTATGGCTTTATTGCAGGACTTCTCGCAAGCAACTACGATATCACCCATGTTTATATCGACGGCATCTTCAGGATCGGCGGAAGAGACTACGATGCTTTCGGCACTCTTCTTGAAAAGCTGGACAAGCTCACCGGCAACGACGTATCTGTAATATTCACAGTATCTGCTGATGCTGAAGAGCTTACAGAAAGTGTTAAGAAGTATATCAAGTAATTATTCAAAAAAAATCTGTAAAGACTATTGACATATTAAGTCAAATAGTGTATAATCTAATTTGTAATGCTCTGAAGGACAGGTTCTATGAAGATCAATTTAAAGCAAATTTTCAATATTGTCGGTGAATCTGCGGATATTGCCTGCTCTATATCACAGGAGGAGCTTTCAGATATCCGGGGATATAAGTTTAGTTCTCCGGTTGACGTAAAGGGACGAGTATACAACAGGGCTGGAATAGTCACTCTTGAATACAGTGTCAGCTTTACTCTCCTTATCACCTGCGACAGGTGTCTTAAGGAATTTGAAAGAAAGCATGAATACAGCTTCGACCATATTGTTGTTCCTTCCGCAAGCAGTGATAACGATGATTATATCGCAGCCGGCGGTGAGAGCATTGAACTGAATGATATTGCGGTGACAGATCTGCTTTTGCAGCTGCCGACAAAAAATCTTTGCAGGGAAGATTGTAAAGGTCTGTGCATGGTTTGCGGCTGCGATCTCAATGAAGTTACCTGCAATTGTCTTAATAACTGAGCGGCAATGCTCATAAGGAGGTGCCAGAATGGCTGTACCGAAGAGAAAAACTTCCAAGGCAAGACGTGATAAGAGACGTTCTGCAGTATGGAAGCTTGAAGCACCTGCAATGTCCAAGTGCGATAATTGCGGCGCATACAAGGCTCCGCACAAGGTTTGCAAGAACTGCGGATTCTATAAGGGCGTTGAGGTTCTCAAGCTGGACGCTGAATAATCGGCTGATTCCGATACATGAGGAGGAGAGAGGGAGTTGTCCTTCTCTCCTTTTTGTACTAATACCCTGTGTGATCATAATGTTATGACTGTGAGGCAAAGGGTATCGGTATTATCTGTATACAGGAGAATTATTATGGTAAAAATAAACAGCGTAATCCCCGGTTCTCCCTGTGACAGAGCAGGGATAAGACCGGACGACCTGCTGTCGAAAATAAACGGAAACAGCGTCAAGGACGTACTTGACTATATGTACTATGCCGCAGAGACAGATGTTGTACTTGATCTTGTCCGTCACGGCGAAGAGTTTTCTGTAACTATAAAGAAAGATGAATATGATGATCTGGGGCTTGAGTTTGAGACATTTCTCATGGACAGCAAGCAGAGATGCAGCAATAACTGTGTTTTCTGTTTTATAGATCAGATGCCGCCGGGAATGAGGGAGACACTTTATTTCAAGGACGATGATGCCAGATTATCTTTTTTGCAGGGCAATTATGTCACCCTTACAAACCTTGACCAGGCGGATATTGACCGCATCATAAAAATGAAGCTGAATATCAATGTTTCTGTTCACACAACAAATCCTGAGCTGCGTGTAAAAATGATGCACAACAGATTTGCCGGTGAGAAGCTGAAATTTATCCGTCAGCTGACTGACAGCGGAATAAAGCTGAACTGCCAGGTAGTTTGCTGTCCGGGACTGAATGACGGCGATGAGCTGCGGAGAACCCTCAGTGATTTAGGGGAAATGATGCCGAATATATCCAGTATGGCGGTGGTGCCGGTGGGAGTGACGAAGTACAGGAAAGGACTTTATCCTCTTAAGACTTTCACCAGAGAAACTGCTGCTGAGACCATTGATATCATAGCAGAGTATCAGGAGCTTTTCCTTGAAAAATACGGCACACGGACAGTTTTTCCCTCTGACGAATTTTTTCTTATTGCGGAGAGAGATATACCGCCGGCAGAATTTTATGAGGATTATTCTCAGTATGAAAACGGCGTAGGAATGCTGCGTTCACTCATGGACGAGTTTTCTCAGGCACTGGAAACAGCTGAATGGGAAGGCGGACAGCGGACAGTATCAATAGCTACAGGCTACAGCCCATATCCGATAATTTGTCAGCTGGCAGAGCTGGCTCAGGAGCATTTTCCTCAGCTTAAATGCAATGTCTGGCGCATACGAAATGACTTTTTTGGTGAAACTATAACGGTTACTGGACTGATTACAGCTCAGGATCTTATTGCACAGCTCAGATATAAAGATCTGGGCGACCAGCTGCTGATATCATCAGCGATGTTAAGGTCTGGCAGTGATGTATTTCTTGATGACATGACGGTGCCGGAGGTTGAGAAAGCGCTTAATGTGAGCATACGTTCATCTGCAAACGATGGCTATGAGCTTCTTGATGCGATCATGGGGGTGAGCTTTTGATCATGAAAGAGAGCAGATTAAAGATCATCAACCGTGATATGATAAAATACATCATAGTATTTTTCATGTTCATGGGACATCTTCTTGCGTGGCTGAACATAGGAGATACACCGCCGGACGGACTGTTTGCAGACTGTCTGCTGTGGCAGAGAATATTCATTGAGCTGAGTCTGATGACACCGCCGGTAATGTTTTTTTTCGTGGCAGACGGCTTTCACTACACCCGTTCGAGAAAAAAATATGCCCAGCGGCTTCTTATATTTGCCTTTATAACACAGATACCATTTTATATGTTATGGTATCCGATATATGGCTGGTGGCAGACAAACGTTATGTTTACGCTGTTTTTCGGACTGCTTGCGCTGTGCGCCTGGGAAAGCAGCTTAAAGCTCTGGCAGCGTATTGCCCTGGTGATACTATGTACCGGAGCTACACTTGCGATCCAGGCAGAATGGCAGTTATTTGGAGTTGTGACGATTTTCGGACTGCACATATTCCGGGAAAAGCCAAAGCGGAGGCTGATATGGTATTCATCAGTCTGGGGAATATATATACTGATCTGTTCAATACCTCTGTTTAAAGACGGACTGACCGGCATAGAGATCGAATCTACTCTTGTCCACATATTTGACTTTGTATTTGCCTATGTGCTGATGACGGTGTTATACAACGGAAGAAAGGGAAAACATCCCACATTTTCAAAGTGGTTTTTCTATATATTCTACCCGGCACACATTTTGCTGGCAGTAATGATCAGGCATATAATAAATTAAACAGATGAAATAATAATTTGCAGACTCTTTTTCCACAGAGAGATCATTTGAAGAGAAAGGAGAACAGAAATGGCATTACCGATAGTGGCAGTGGTAGGACGACCTAATGTAGGAAAATCAACACTGTTCAATAAGCTCATTGGTCAGAGACTTTCGATAGTCGAGGACACTCCTGGTGTTACCCGTGACCGTATCTACTCAAAATGCGAGTGGAGAGGCAAAGAATTCATGGTAGTTGATACAGGAGGAATCGAACCGGAAAGTGACGATGTAATACTTGCACAGATGAGAAGACAGTCACAGCTGGCGATAGATAAGGCAGACGTAATAGTATTTGTAACTGATATACGCTGCGGAGTGACAGCTGATGACTATGCAGTTGCGGATATGCTTATGAAGAGCGGAAAGCCCGTGATACTTGCTGTAAATAAAGTAGACAAGCTGGGAGAACCGCCGATGGAGCTATATGAGTTTTATAATCTGGGGCTGGGCGATCCATATCCTATATCATCAGTTCACGGACACGGAACAGGAGATATGCTTGATGCGGTGTATGATCTGCTTCCGGCGGCGAGTGAGCCTGAATACAACGATGAGTATATCAAGGTAGCGGTCATAGGAAAGCCAAATGCAGGCAAGTCCTCGCTGATAAACAAGATCGCCGGAGAGGAAAGGGTCATAGTATCTGATATAGCCGGAACTACCCGTGATTCGACGGATACAGTCATTGAAAATGAGTATGGAAAATTTGTATTCATTGACACAGCCGGCATAAGAAAAAAATCCAGGATCAATGAGAAGATCGAGCATTACAGTGTGCTTCGAGCATATATGGCAGTAGACCGGGCAGATGTCTGCGTGATAATGCTGGATGCAGCAGAGGGATTCACAGAGCAGGACTCAAAAGTTGCCGGATATGCCCATGAGCAGGGAAAAGCAAGTGTTGTGGCGGTAAATAAATGGGATCTTATTGAAAAGGACGATAAGACCATGCAGGAGTTCAGAACAAAGCTTGAGAATGATTTCAGTTTCATGTCCTATGTACCGTTTGTATTCATCTCAGCAAAGACCGGACAGCGTGTAAACAAGCTGTATGAGCTGATAAAATACGTTTACGAACAGAACAGCATGAGAATATCAACAGGTATGCTGAACGATGTTCTTGCATATGCTACAACAAGGGTTCAGCCGCCGTCAGACAAGGGCAGGAGACTGAAAATATACTACATGACCCAGCCGTCCACAAAGCCTCCGACATTTGTGACCTTTGTGAATCGTGCAGACCTGTTTCATTTTTCATACAGACGTTATATTGAAAACCAGATACGTTCTACCTTCGGACTTGAGGGAACTCCGGTTCGTTTCATAGTGCGTGAAAGAGGAGGAAATGATAAATAATGAAAGCTATACTTGCTATCATAATTGCAGCAGCGCTTGGCTATCTGCTTGGAAGTCTGAATTTTTCGATAATCATAGTTAAGATCATGAAGGGTGAGGACATCCGTACAATGGGCAGCCAGAATGCAGGGCTTACCAATACTTACAGATGCTGCGGAGCAGCCTGTGCATTGCTGACACTTGTAGGTGACCTTTCAAAGGGAGTGCTGGCAGTAGGATTATCAAGGACGATCGCATATGCTCTGCACGCAGGAATGATGCCTGGAAACGACACACATTACATTGGCTATATAGCAGGATTCTTTGCAGTTATAGGTCACATCTTCCCGCTGTACTACAATTTCAGGGGCGGAAAGGGCGTGCTGGTAGGAGTTGCCTCCTTCATCATGGTAGACCAGAAGGTAGCGCTGGCATTGTTTGTGATTTTTGTGGTAATGCTGACACTTTCAAAATATG
>CAMNFW010000160.1 GCA_946537565.1 uncultured Ruminococcus sp.
ATCTCCTGTCAGCTTTATTAATTCTGAATTGCAAATTATTGATCATTTATTAATTATAATTCCTGATTTGCTGACTGTCAAGCGGTGATAAACTTCTGCTATATATTTTTCTAATAATTTCCTGCATTTATTCAAATTCACTATTGAAAAATATTGCATAATATAGTATAATAAGTATATATAGCTTTTTGAAAAAACTCTGAAAGGTGATTTATTTTGGATAAAAATATTCTTATCGGTAAAAAACATATCCACTTTATCGGTATCGGCGGCAGCGGTATGTACCCACTCGCTCAGATCCTCCACGGTCAGGGTTATTACCTCACCGGCTCCGATAATAACGAAACCGAAACCCTCGATGCTGTAAGAAAAATGGGTATCCCGGTTTTCATCGGTCAGCGTGCCGAAAATATCGAAGGTGCTGATCTGATCGTCCACACCGCTGCTATTATGGCTGATAACCCTGAGCTTATGGCTGCAAGAGCCAGCGGAGTTCCCGTTCTCGAACGTGCTGACCTGCTGGGTATAGTCACAAGCTGGTACAGCAATGCGATCTGCGTTTCCGGTACCCACGGCAAAACTTCTACCACCTCAATGATCACTCAGATCCTCTTCACCGCCGGCATCGACCTTTCTGCTTACATCGGTGGAAAACTCCCCTGTATCGGCGGCAGCGGAATCGCCGGAAAAAGCGATATCCTGGTATGTGAATCCTGTGAGTTTGAAGACCACTTCCTCAAATTCTTCCCCGATATCTCTGTTATCCTTAACATTGATGCCGACCACCTGGACTACTTCGGAACCCTCGATAATATCATCAGGTCATTCAGAAAATTCAACGAGAATACCTCTAAGTGCATTATCATCAACGGCTCCGACCAGAATTCTATGAAGTCCCTGGAAGGTATCTCCGGCAAGGAGATCATCACCTTCGGCAGCGACAGCTCCTGTGACTATTATCCGGAAAATATCGTTCACGAAAATGGTCTCCTCACCACCTATGATGCTATGTTCAGGGGCGAAAAACTCGGAACCGTTACCCTTCACGTTGCCGGTATCCATAATGTCCTCAACTCACTGGCTGCTATCGCTGCAGCAAGATATGTCGGCACCGATTTCAGGTTTATCCAGAAGGGTCTTGATGAGTTCAGAGGCGCTAAAAGGCGCTTTGAAAAGCTTGGCTTTGAGAAAGGTATTACCGTTGTCGATGACTACGCTCACCACCCGACTGAACTGGAAGCTACCCTCAATGCCGCTATGGAGATGAACTTCCGCAAGGTATGGGCTGTTTTCCAGCCCTTCACCTACAGCAGAACCAGCTTGCTCCTCGATGATTTCGCAAGAGTTCTGCAAATTCCTGACTACACTGTTCTGACTGACATCATGGGCAGCCGTGAAAAAAATACTTACGGCATCTTCACTCGTCATCTCGCTGAAAAAATCCCAGGCTGCATCTGGTTCCCCCAGGACGAAAATGCTGAATGGGATGACGAAAGAAAATATTCCAATTTTTCACAGATCTGCGATCATATCTGTGAAAACGCTCAGGAGGGCGATCTGGTCATTACCCTCGGCTGCGGCGATGCCTATAAGATCGCTAAAATGATTCTGAAAAAGCTGGCAGAATCTTAATATCATCAATCCTTAGACATCTCCGGTGCTGATGCGGCTTCAACCTGAACCAGTAACTAAAACCTGTTTTTTATAAAAAAGTATATGAGAGTTAGGTTATCAGAGCTATTCGCCCACAGCTCCTTGTCCTACAGATATTCCAGCTTACTATTCATTCTGTATAAATACAATCTCCCCAGATCAGGAGGCTATCTATGTTAAACGAAAAAGAAATTGCTGTTTTTAATTATATAAAAGGCAGACTTAGCGACGGTATTTGTCCGTCCGTAAGAGAAATCATGAAGGCCATGGATTTTGGCTCTACCTCAACCGCTTTCAGATATATCAACAGACTGGTCGATGAAGGTATGCTCGAAAAAGAAGGCAACCTCAACCGCTGCCTTCGTCTCCCTAACAGCGGCACCATGCAGATTCCTGTCATGGGTACCGTTACAGCCGGGCAGCCTATTACTGCCTATGAGGATATTTCCGGCTACGTCGGATTTGAAGCTCCAGGTATTGACCCGGAAGATCTCTTCGCCCTCAAAATAAGAGGCGAAAGTATGATCAATGCAGGTATACTTGACGGCGATGTTGTAATAGTTAAAAAAACTTCCTATGCCGATAACGGAGAGATCGTTGTCGCTTTCGTAGACAGCGAGGAAGCTACTGTTAAACGTTTCTTCAAGGAAAACGGTCACTACCGTCTACAGCCTGAAAATGATACCATGGAACCTATCATTCTCGATCAGTGCGAAATACTCGGCAAGGTTATCGGTCTTAAAAGATATTACTGATCTGCCCTTCCTGCTCAGTTTGCTATATAACAGCTCAGGCTGCCCCAAAAGAAAGGATTTATTTCAATGACTAACGAAGTTAAAGTTACTATCTGCGGTCAGGAGTATAAGCTCACTACCTCGGAATCTCCTAATTATGTTTTTGCCCTCGCCCGTTCGCTGGAAACTAAGATCAATGATCTTATCTCCATCAGCGGCAGCACTTCACAGTATAACGCTGCTATAAAGATCGCACTCAGCACTATGGACGATCTCCAGAAATCTACTCAGCGTCTCGATACCCTCCGCTCTAAAGCCAAGGAGTATGTCGATGAAGCCGGCAGGACCCGCATCGAACGTGATGCCGCCCTCAAAGAGGTCGAGGCTCTTAAGGCTAAGGTAACTCAGCTCGAAAACCTCCTTAAGCTCAGACAGCTCAAAGACAGCATTGACAGCTAAGCCTGAAATACTCGCTCCGGCAGGCAGCATGGAAACCCTCATCGCTGCCCTGAGAACCGGTGCTGATGCGGTCTATGCCGGCGGTAAAAAATTCTCTGCAAGAAACAATGCTGCCAATTTTTCAGACAGTCAGCTCGAAGATGCTGTAAGACTATGCCATTTGTACGGCGCAAAACTCTACCTTGCAGTGAATACTGTTATCGCCGACAATGAAGCTGAAGCTTTCCGTGATCATATCCTCCACTCTTCTAAGATAGGTGTGGACGGATATATCGTTCAGGACCCCGGAGCTGCGGATATTATTAAATGTGCCGTACCTGACGCTGTGCTGCACGCTTCTACTCAGATGTCTGTACATACAGCTGCCGGTACTGAGCTGCTGAAAAAACTGGGATATTCCCGTGTGGTCCCTGCAAGAGAACTGGATAAGTACACTCTGAAAAAAATCTCCGGGGTCGGACTCGAAACCGAAGTCTTCGTTCACGGTGCGCTGTGTATGTCAGTCTCCGGACAATGCTATATGTCTGCTATGATGGGTTCACGCTCTGCAAACCGTGGCTGCTGCGGTCAGGCTTGCCGCCTTCCCTGCTCGGCTTCCGGCAAAAAAGATACTGCTGCCCTTTCTCTTAAAGACCTCTCGCTTCTTCCGGTTATTGATGAGCTTGTCGCTGCCGGCGCTGATTCCCTTAAAATAGAAGGGCGTATGAAACGCCCGGAATATGTGGCATCTGCTGTCAGTGAACTTAAAAAAGCTCTCGGCGGTATGCCGCCGGATATGCTGCTGCTTAAAGGCATCTTCTCCCGCAGCGGCTTCACTGACGGCTATTTCACAGGCGATAGATCGTCTATGTTCGGAAAACGTGAAAAAGAAGACGTTACCGCTGCTCAGGAGCTTATTCCTAAAATCCATGAGCTGTATCGAAGTGAACGTCAGGTACATATTGTCAATTTTTTCGTCACAGTCAAAGCCGGTCAGCCTGCTGCTGTTAAGGCTGTCTGCGGCAATATCTCAGCTGAAGTTACCGGTGATGTTCCGGCTGCTGCTAAAAATCGTCCCACTGATATCGAAGCTGCCGCCAGACAGCTGTCAAAGCTGGGCGATACAGTTTTTACCGCCGGTAATATCTCAGGTGATATCGGGGACGGTCTCTTCATTCCAGCAGGAAAACTCAACGAAATGCGCCGTCAGCTCACTGATAAACTCTCACAGCTGATGATAAAGCATAATACCCCTGTTTATACTCTCTCAGGGAATTTGCCGGAGCTGCCGGTTATTTCCCGGAAATCCAATATTTCACCTCTTCCCCTGAGAGTCCTCTGCTTTACTCCCGAACAGGCAAGGACTGCCGCTGATGAGAACGTTCAGTTCATTATCCCCGGTGGAGATATGTGCTTTTCGGAAGAAAAATTAACCGCTGCCGGTCTGCTTGATATCCCTGACAAAGTTATCTTGTCACCGCCACGGTTCATCACCGATGAGGACAGGCTTATCCAGAAGCTGATTCATATGCGGTCACTGGGCTTCAGCCGTCTGCTGTGCCATACCTACGATCATATCGCTGTGGGCAAAAAACTTGGTTTTAAGCTCCACGGTAATTTCACACTGAATCTTTACAATAGCTACAGTGCAGAAAAGCTTCGTGATATCGGTCTTGAAGACTGTGCTGCTTCCTTCGAGATGAAGCTCAGTCAGATTAATTCTCTGCGGACTTCTCTTCCTCTGGGTGCTGCTGTCTGCGGCAGACTTCCCCTCATGCTGACCCGTAACTGCCCTGTTAAAAATGAGGTGGGCTGCCGTAACTGCACCGGTCATATCATCGACCGGACCGGTCGTGAACTGCCTGTACACTGCGAAAAAGATTACGTTGAGATCCTCAACACTGACACCCTTTTTATGCTGGACAGATTATCCGGAACCGATAACCTCAGCTTCGGTCTTGTACTTCTGTACAACAATGAAAATGCCGACGAAACTAAACTGCTGCTCAGCGGAAAATCCCCAGCCGGAAATATTACCCGTGGTCTTTATTACCGGGGTATCCAGGAGGTAACATGAAGCTTATTTTCAAAAAAATCCACCCAAATGCTGTTATTCCCAGCCGTGCCACCCCTTTCAGCGCTGGTCTCGATATCTGCGCCTGCCTGGAAGAACCTGTTGTCCTGGCTCCAGGTGAGATAAAAATGATACCCACCGGTCTTATGGCTGAACCCGACCGCAATGACAT
>CAMNFW010000161.1 GCA_946537565.1 uncultured Ruminococcus sp.
ATGCCGTGAGCGTTTTCCGATACATGAAAAAAGCAGCCGACCTGAGTGCCGACTGATTTTCTTGTTATGATGCCCTTTCAAACGGGCTCTTAAAATTCTTTTTGGAGAACGAGGTCAGCCGTCCATTGCTCACCCATTCTATGAACACATTGTCATGATTGTCGATGTATAAGACCGTGGCGATGCTGCCGACAAAAAACACGCTGACAAATGTACTCTCTGCCAGCGTGTTTTCTTACGATATATTCATCTGCCTTATTCTGATTTGGTCAATGAATGGTCAGCTGGGTTACAAAAAATGCACCGGATTACGCTGGACATATTTGCTGTGATGTAGTGTATTGTGCGATTCTGTGCGATTTTCTCCGAGATATGCAGCGTGGTAATGTAGTGACTTTTTAATAACATATAAAACGAAAAAAGTCAACATCGCAGCAGCCGGCGGAGAGATATTTAGCGATTGACAGACAAAGTCAGATATGATATAATATCACAAAGAGAAGAATCAGGCGAAATGCCGGAATACTTAAAAGTGAAAGAGAGAGTGGGCTCATGAAATATTTTTTAAATGTAATACTTTTTTTATTCATAGCGATAATCCTTGGGGTACTTATAGCCGGAGCAGCCGGTATAAACAGAGTAGAAGGAATATCAGAATTCATTGTAACATCGCTGCCTTTCGGAACATATCTCTGGAAGGGATACTGTGCATTTCTGGACACAAAGAATATAAGTGAAGCCGGAAATGCGGTGCTTTCCATAGGAGATCATGTCATGACGGTATTCAAAGAATTTGCCAAGCTTACCGTAACATGGCTTTTATATCGTCTTGCAATGCGAAACGGAGTAGACCTGCTTATGAAGGCATCGGGGCATGAGCGGAAGGGATTTTTGAACCGGCTGGAGTTTGAGTTTTTATACAACATGGGATTTATACTTGCGGCGCTGATATCGGGCACAGCAGTTATCTATGCGGTAGGAATGCTCAGTGGAGTAGGCGGAGCGGTGATATCAGCGATATTGCAGGTTCTGGCATATGGACTTATCACAGCTGCGGTGATATTTTTCACAGCGATCAAACTATCGAAAGCGGTAATAGCTAAGACAATATTTCACACAGCTTTAGACGGAACCACAAGGCTGCTTGTAGTGTCATCATTTTTCATGCTTATACATTACATCAATACATACAGGACTATATCAACAGGACTGCTGATTTTTATAGCAGCAGCGCTGGCAGTAAATATAGTAATAAGCTTTTTCAAAATCGGCTGATAAGAAAGGGTAAATCAACAGCCGGAATGATCTGAAACAATATAACTGGAGATTTAAAAATGGGATTTTTTGACAGATTCAAGCCCATGTCAAATGAGATGAGAGTGCTTAAGAGACTGGAAGGGCAGAATAAAGACGGCAGAATAAATGAAAAAGAGAATAGTATAGTATTCAGAAAGCACGGTATTAAGATAGAGCTGCTGAGCTGTAGGATAGAAAGTACGGAGCAGCGTTATGCAGCGCATCTTGTATTCAGGCTATGCAGTGACGAGCTTGAGGAACCGATAATTGAGCCGTCTTCATCAATAGCGGCGAGCAGTGAAGAGGCGCTGGAGCGGGCAGCAGATCAGTTTGTAACGGTAATGCTGACGTTTGTAATGTCATTTGAATGTGAAGAAATGCAGCAGCTTGAAAACCGTTTTGACGGCAGAAAGCATATATATCATTATCCCTGTACATTGCCGGTGAGTGTGCTTGGAACGACAGAAGGACGCAGCATGAAACCGTTTGAAATAGTAAAAAATGAGCTGGCGGATTATCTTGGCGGGAGGAAATACAACTGGGTGAAACTGTTTGCAGGCAGAGTAAATGAGAAGACGGAATGTGAAGCGAGGGTAAATGGAATATTGATACCTGAGCTTTCCGGAAAACTTACAGAGTATGTACAGCAGGATGAGGACAAGAATTCGATATTATTTGAAAAGCAGTGTATACTATTTGTACAGGACAAAGAGACTTTCCGACCTTTGCGTCACACTCCGGACGAGGTGAAGAAATATGCTGCCAAAGCATTGCCGATAATAGCGGAGATACACGATGATGAAAGCTGGGAGAGGGGATTTGACCGTATATTTGCGCTTTCCGGGGACGGATATCTTACAAGCGAGCTGATAAGGTTTCTGCCTGAGATAGTTGCGCTTTACTGCTATTCATTTATAAAGCACAGTTCTGATATTACTCTGAGGATAGGAGAAAAAGAGCTGAAAATAAAAAAGCAGCAGCTGACAGCCTGGTGTGCCTGTGAGAATGCGGTACAGGAGATGCTAACAGTGAAGGGCAGGGACAGCGAATATCTGTATAAAATAATGAATTATGGTTCATCGTATTACAGCTGTATGTGTCAGCTGGCAGAAAAATACACAAAAGAGCAGCTGATGAGCGGAGACATAACCTTTACGAGTCTTGACTGTCCTATGCCGGATAATTACAAAGAGTACATATTTTGAAAAAAGCTCAGGGGGAACAAACCTCTGAGCTTTTGATCTTCAAAATAGCAGGAACGGGTTCAATTTCATGCGAATAATAAAGAAGGCAGTGCAGTGGGAACTGCATTGCCTTATAATACTTATTGTATAATATCCATGCTGTTTCTTTCGTCAGCAGCTGTAGGCATTACGACCCATCTGTCGCCGGAGATTTTTAGCAGGGCGAGAACCTTTGTGGAGCGGAGCTTGACACTGCTTATTCCATCGTCCAGCTCATAGACTGCGGAGGCGAGGATATAATAACCTTCATCTGCGGTGAAATCAGCGTCCACGCCTTGAATTGAAACGCTTCCAGCGAGAAATGAACCCAGATTCTGAGCGACCTGTTCTGACATAGGCTCAAGGTCAGAGAATTTCTCATCGGAGAAATTGGCACAGGGGAAGCCGGCGAAGAAATAATTTGCCTGCTGGAGAGTGCCGTCCTTCATTTTATCAGCAACAGATGAAGGCAGGATACAGTCAGCGAGGGAGTCCATAGAATCGCATTTCAGGTAATTCATGAGAACAGTCTCAGCCTCTTCGGGCAGACCGGTTTTAGTATTCATAATATTACTTACCTCCTCTGTATTATCATTGGCGGGAGCGCATGGAGCATTCCGGGGACTTTTAATGACTGAGGGTGGATCAAGGTCAGCGAGATGATCTCTTCCGCAGCCAGAAAGCAGGCAGGAACATAAAATTAATGGGAGCAATAGTTTTTTGAACATAGCGCAGACCGAAGATCATTTCAGCAGAAGTTCCACCGGACAATGGTCACTGCCCATAACATCGGTGAGGATAAGTGAATCCTCAACTTTATCCATAAGTCTTTCAGAGACAACGAAATAGTCGATACGCCAGCCGGCGTTCTTTTCTCTTGCCTTGAAACGGTATGACCACCAGGAGTAGACACCGGCTTTATCAGGATAAAGTCTGCGGAATGTATCAGCGAAGCCGGCATTGAGAAGCTCGGTAAATTTACCACGTTCCTCGTAGCTGAAACCGGCATTGCCGATATTGGTCTTAGGATTTTTGAGGTCGATCTCCTCATGAGCCACATTAAGATCACCGCAGTAGACCACGGGTTTTTTGCGGTCAAGTTCGGAGAGGTAGCCACGCATAGCGTCCTCAAATTCCATACGGTAGCCGATACGTTTCAGTTCATTCTGGGCATTTGGGACATAGCAGCACACGAAATAGAAGTCATCATACTCACAGGTAATGACTCTGCCCTCATCTGTGTGTTCGCCGTGGATACCGAACTCAACAGAAATCGGTTTGATTTTAGTAAATACCGCAGTGCCGGAGTAGCCTTTTTTCACGGCACTATGGAAATATCTGAAATAGCCGTCGGGGGAGAAATCCGCCTGATCCGGCTGCATTTTAGTTTCCTGAAGGCAGAAGATATCGGCATCAGCCTGACTGAAGAAATCCTCAAATCCCTTAGTCAGGCAGGCACGGAAGCCATTGACATTCCATGAGATAAATTTCATAGCTCCTCCGATCATCTGACGGTGAACTCACCGGAGATAACATTAGATCCGAGCAGGTTGACCTGATATCTGTAAGTACCTGGCTGCCAGCGGCCTGGCTGGCTGTAGCCCCAGCCGGTGCAGCAGCAGTTATTGCCCGGGTGGAGAGAAACTTCGACAGCTCGGTCGCCGTCGAGGCTTCCGTCAGGCATCCATACGGTGTACTGCATCTGGGAGACCATTTCAGCGTTGACCTTATCGAAGTTCCATTCAAAGTAAACTCTTCTGAGGGTTCTCTGGTCGAAAACGTCGGTATACTGTCTGTCCTTGATAGCAGGGGTCTGATCGCCGCCCTCGAAGAGGAGAACGGTGTTAACGAATCTGACAACGCCGTAAGCACCGGGTACGATAGTGAAATTCTTTTTAATAGGCTGAGAGTTATTGATCCAGGCGGTGAAGTAATAATTGCCTGGTTTGAAGTGACCGGGGTTATCCCAGCCTCTGCCGATAGAGACATTAGCGGTTTTAGCGGCGCAGCTGTAGTGTTTGAGCTGTTCGTCGATAAACGGGCTTCCGTCGCTGTTATAGATACGCCAGTGGAGGTCGAATTCAGTGGGCTGAGTGAGTGGGTCGAAGAAGCACTGTATGCACATAAATCTTGTTTCATTCTGATAATATATATCTGAATAGAAGCGTTTGTGACCGACATCGCCGTCACATTCAAACACACGCATTTCCTTGATATAGAGTGAATTTCCGCCAAATCCGCCACCGTTGTTATTATTGTTATTATTACCGAAGCCGGAACTTCCGCCGTAGCGGTCGAGGATATTCTTGAAGCGGTTTTCAAGTGTTCTGTTTGCCATATTCAGCACTCCTTTATTATAAATTAAATAATATGCTTAAAATGTCGGAACATCTGCACGTCAGCGCAGATGACTAATATTATTCTAACATATTTTGCAATTCAAGTCAATAGTTTTTCAGTTCAAATTTCAAAAGCAAAAAAAGAAAATGCGGAACAAAAAAATTGAAGAATTGAGAGATTTTTTGTTGACAAGAGGATA
>CAMNFW010000162.1 GCA_946537565.1 uncultured Ruminococcus sp.
TCACAAAACCTACCGGCACGCCAATTACAAGCTCAGGAACAAAACTGCCTTTATCTATATGCTCACTTAGTCTTACAAGAGCTGTAGGTGCATTTCCAACAGCGTATATTACCGGTTTGTTCAGCTCAGCAGCCTTGTCAACTGATGCTGCGGCTCGTGTTGTGCCATTCAGCTTGGCATTTTCTGCGATGTCGTTGTCAGACATAAAACAATAAGCTTCGCAGCCAAGTTTTTTCAGTGCAGATTTATTTATGCCGGAAAGAGCCATATTTGTATCAGTTACTATTACAGCTTTGTTTTTCAGAAGCTCCATTCCCTTTTCAACAGCTTTGTCAGAAAAATACAGGCTGTCAAGATAATCGAAGTCGGCAGTTGTATGTATCACACGCATTATAACAGGGCGCAGGATCTCCGGCAGCTCAGTGCCGATCTCAGAAGCGATGATCTCAAAGCTCCTTCTTTCAATGTCATCTGGTTTCACATATTCAAGCTTCAAATTCCAGCCCCCTTTTCCAGGATTTTGTATATAAGCTTCATATCGAGAGCATTTCTTACACCCTCAGCAAGAATATCATACTGCTTTTCTTTGTACGATCTTCTGTCAGTATATCTGATCGGAAGATCAACACCTTTTATTTCAGCAAGTCTGCGGATAATTTTTTCTGAGACCTCTGCGCTGTCAAAGATTCCGTGAACATAGCAGCCAGCTATATTGCCTGAATACATTCCGCCGGTGGTTGTCAGCACATTTCCGCTGCTTAAGGTTCTGCCCATATGTATTTCATAGCCCTCAAAGCCTGCTCCTGACAGAAAACTGAAAAAGCCAGTAATATCCCTGAATTTTCCAGATGTTCGGACAGTTCTTTTTTCAGCTGTAAAAACCGTGCTGCATTCAAGAAGTCCAAGACCTTCTGTTTCTCCGCCGGATTCTGATTTCTCAGGGTCAGATATTGTTTTTCCCAGCAGCTGATATCCTCCGCAAATTCCAAATATAGGCGTACCATTTGACGCAAGCTTTTTTACAGCATCTGCAAGACCTGTTTCTCTTAGCCAGCTCATGTCTGATATCGTGCTTTTGGTTCCGGGAATAATAAGAAGATCAGGTTTTTTCAGCTCTGCGGTTTTTGAAACATACCTGACTGAAACACCTTCATACTGCAAAAATACATCAAGATCAGTGAAATTTGAAGTTTTTGGCAAACGTATAACCGCAATGTCGATCACTCCTGTGATATCCTTGTTTTCAAGCCTTTCGTCCAGACTGTCCTCAGCTTCGATGTCACAGTTCAAAGCCGGCACAACACCAATTACCGGAACCTTTCCCCGATCTTCAAGAATATCAATTCCCGTCCTGAAAAGCGAAATATCACCACGGAATTTGTTCACTATCAGCCCTTTTACAAGCTGTCTCTCGTCATCTTCCAAAAGATCAAGTGTGCCGAGCAGCTGCGGAAATATTCCGCCTCTGTCAATATCTCCTGTCAGAAGCACCGGTACACCTGCAAGCTTCGCCATTCCCATATTTACTATATCGTCTTTTTTAAGATTAAGTTCAACGGGACTTCCTGCGCCTTCAATCACTATGATATCATACTTTCTTTCAAGCTCTTTATAGGCTTCCATTATCGCTGGAATAAACTCTTTTTTCCGCCTGAAATACTCCCCTGCTCTCATATTTCCTATCGGTCTGCCCATAAGAACTACCTGAGATCCGGTATCGGTAGTTGGTTTAAGAAGAATCGGATTCATAGCCGCTTCCGGTTCGATTCCTGCTGCCTCAGCCTGCATTGCCTGGGCTCTTCCTATTTCAGCACCGTCAGCTGTAACAAAAGAATTCAGAGCCATATTCTGGGATTTGAAAGGCGCACAGCAGTAACCGTCCTGCCGGAATATCCTGCATAACGCAGCTGCAATAAAGCTTTTTCCTGCATTGGACATTGTCCCCTGGATCATTATTCCTTTAGCCATTTTACCTCCCTGCTGACACGGCAGTGATCTTCCGCCGTGTCGATCTCACTAACAAGCATACCACTGTATGAAAGTGCCTCAATGTTCATATCACCAAGTATATCATTAAGGGCATTTTCTGCATACACCCCTGTTTTTCCGTCTTTGACATATCTTTTTACAGCCTCAGTCCACTTCAATGCACTTTCTTTTGAAAGCTTATACATTGGCTGAAATGAATAGCAATCATCATCAGATATTTCAACGGAGACTTCTTTAAGTCTGCCGCAGATTATCCTTCCTTTAAAATCCTTCTCCGGTTTATCTGATGTTACATCTATCAGACAGATATCCTTTCTGCTGTCATTTACAAGCTGTTCAGCTATCTTCCGTTCAAACACCAGGTCACCATGAAGTATCAGCATATCGCTGTCGATATACTCACCTGCAAGATACATCGAGTATATATAATTTGTGCTGGAATACAGCGGATTTCTCACCAGCTCAACATTTATATCCTGAATTTTAGCTGATTCTTCTGCTATTTCATCATGGTACTTTCCGGTTGTTATAATAAAATCTCTTATACCGCATTCAGATAGTATCCTCAGCTGACGGTGAAGAATGCTCTCTCCTCCGATATCAACAAGGCATTTAGGTTTGTCTTTAGTCATATCTCCCATTCTGCTGCCCTGACCGGAATTGAATATCAGTGCTTTCATTTTTTCAGCTCCTTCATCAGTGCTTCTTTGTTATCAACAGGTGATGTTTTTGGTCGTCCAAGATCAGGTCTTGAACCCTGTTTAGAGTATATCACAAGAGCTGAATACGGTGTATCTTTCAGAAGCTTTACAGCTGTTTCAAGCTCATCCTCAGTTTCAGATTTTATGACCATGCTGAAACCGCAGCCGGAAAGAATAGCTGGTATATCTGCATTGAAACCGGCAGTAGGCTGACCTCCGACAGATTCATGAGCGCCGTTATTAATGACTATATATCTGAAATTATCTCCCATTTCTTTTGCATTTACAGCAGCTGAACCCATGTGCATCAGAAATGAGCCGTCACCGTCTATGCAGTATACCTTCCTGTCTGTGCCAAGACTGATTCCCAGAGCAATTGATGAGGTATGACCCATTGAACCAACTGTAAGGAAATCACAGGAATGGCTTTTGCCTGTACGCTGACGAATCTCATACAGCTCCCTTGAGGTTTTGCCTGTGGTCGAGACAACGATATCTTTATCATCAAGCTGCTGAGTGATGATCTCGATTGAGCGCTCTCTTGACAGTGAATAATTAGTTTCATGATCTGGATAAGGAAAGCTTGTGAAGGTATTTTTTCTTACGATAATCGCAGCAGTCCTCTTCTCATTATGAATATGATAAAAACATTTTTCAAGCACAGTTTTATAATCCTCAGTAAGATCATATGCCGGTATACCCATTGTTTCAAAAAGCTCATGAGTGATACTTCCCTGCTTGATATGCTGCGGTTCATCTTTTATGCCCGGTTCACCTCTCCAGCCAACTATCATGAGCATCGGAATGGAATATACTTCTTTATCTGCCAGTGATACAAGCGGATTTACAGCATTTCCGATTCCGGAGTTCTGCATATAAACAACAGCCGGCTTTCCCGTAGAAAGATAATATCCGCAGGCTGCTGCAACAGCATTTCCTTCATTAGCTGCTGTTATGTTTCTGACCTTGCTGCTGCTTATAATACAAGCGCAGAGATCTTTTAAAAGCGAGTCCGGAACGCCAGTAAAAAATTCTATTTTTCTTTCTGTCAGATACTCAAAGAATTCACCGGTATTGATCATTTCTTTTTCCTTTCATTCATTTTCAATTGCACTAAGTATCTCACTTACCGGAGTGCAGCTGATCTTATCCGTTTTACCATTTTCAAGAATGGAAACTGATGCTGTTATCATTGCCTGATAGGCACTTCGCATCAGGTGGTTTGCATAGATAATAATGTCGGCACCATTTTCACTTAGCTGTCCGGCAGTGAAACTATCAAAGGCAGTTGGTATCATCATCAGCGGAGTATCAGGGTATCTTCTTTTGAATTCCGAAGCAAAAGCAAATGCGTCGCCTCCGTCTTTTTTTACACTGTGTATAACTATTCCGTCAGCTCCTGCTTCAAGATATTTGTCAGCACGAATAAGGGCGGTATCAATTTCCTCTCCGGCAATGAAGCTCTCTATCCTTGCAAATATCATAAAGCTGTCACTTTGCAGCGAACTTTTTGAAATCATTATCTTTTCAGCAAATGTATCCGGTTCTTCCATTGTATGCAAAGCCGGTTCACCATAAAGAGAATTGCGCTTTTCACCGGTCTTGTCTTCTATTACAACCGCTGAAACGCCCATTGCTTCAAGTATTTTCAGATGTCGGCAAAGATGATCTGTCTTTCCGCCGGTGTCCATATCAACAATCAAAGGCTTGTCTGTTACAGCAAAGATATCTTCAATGTCCTTGATTTTTTCTGTCATATCAACATACTCATTATCCGGCTTTCCTTTGAATGCCGCACAGCACAGTCCACTGAACCAAAGAGCATCAAATTGCCTGCCGCAGCTATTTTCTGCTGTGTTTACCGCAAGAGCTTCCAGACCATTGACTGTTTCCACAACCGTAATAAATTTTTTGCAATCAAGGGATTTTTTTAAAAGTCCTCTTCTTATCTCAGGAAGTATTCTATTCATTATTTTCTCCCAATTCTGCTGATGATCTGCATGATAAGACCTGCTCCGGTACGGATATACTCTGCCGGCTGCACAGGTTTCATATAATCTTTATAACCAGCGGTATCATGACGTTTTAATCTTCCTTCAAAGAAAAAGTATTTTTCAAGGAGCAGGTCGATATCCTTAATACTATAGCTGTAAACACTTCTTGAAATTTCTGCTGCACCGCTGAGCTGAATGATTTTTGCTGTAAAAGACATACAAT
The DNA here is from genome assembly GCA_946537565.1 of uncultured Ruminococcus sp. GTDB lineage: Bacteria > Bacillota > Clostridia > Oscillospirales > Ruminococcaceae > Ruminococcus. The sequence continues at coordinate 4,908 of CAMNFW010000162.1, forward strand.
TATACGATTTGTATATTCCGTTTCTGCTTTTGTCTTTCCTGATTCGGCTGACAAAATGGAATAACGGCATTGATATCATGCCGTAAAGATCAAATATGTAATCGCAGTTCTCACATTCTTCGATGTATCTGCAA
>CAMNFW010000163.1 GCA_946537565.1 uncultured Ruminococcus sp.
CCCACGAACCGCAAGGGACTTCGTCCCTTGCGGAGCCAAAGGAACGAAGTCCCTTTGGCGGCAGCTCTCAGCGTTAATTTTTAGTATATTGATTAATGCTAAGAGCCCTGATAGAATTAAGAATCAGGAGCATAGCGGTACCGGAATCTGCAAAAACGGCCAGCCACATATTAGGGTGTCCGAAGAGTCCCAGGAGCAGAACCGCAGCTTTGACAGCAAGAGCAAAAGTGATATTCTCATAGGAAATTCTAAGAGTTTTATCAGCAATTTTTTTAGCTTTTACGATTGAGTCAGGCTCACTGTTCATGAAAACGGCATCCGCAGCTTCAAGAGCGAGATCGGAGCCGGAATGCATAGCACCGCCAACATCAGCACCTGCAAGAACCGGACCGTCATTGATACCGTCGCCGACGAACAAAACAGCGCCATTAGATTCACGAATAGATTTTATTTCAGTGAGCTTATCCTGAGGCATAAGACCACCTTTTATCAGATCAATGCCGAGTTTTTTTCCAACGGCATCGGCATTTTCCTGCTTATCGCCGGTAAGGAGGGCGGTAAAGATACCCATTTTTTTAAGGTTCGCAGCAGCATCAGCGGAAGTATTTCTGATCGTATCTGAAACGACGATCCTGCCGATGACAGAACCGTTGATTGCGACATAAACCACACTGCCGATCATAGGCTTCTGCATAGGAGGGAGGACAGCATTTTTCTCTTCCATGAGTTTTTCATTTCCACAGAGGACGATTTTGCCGTCAAGAACCGCTTCAACACCTCTGCCGGGGAGTTCAGTTAAACGCTGAGGCTCAATGAATGTGATATTATTTTCACGGCAATAATCTGTAATACTTGCAGCGACAGGGTGAGTTGAAGACTGTTCACAGCTGCCGCAGATTTTCAGGAGATCATATTCAGAGAGATCACTGGACAGGGAGATATCGGTAACAGAGAAGCTGCCGTTAGTGAGGGTACCGGTTTTATCGAAAGCGACGGCTTTGACTTTACCGAGAGCCTCGATAGCAGCGCCGCCCTTGAAGAGAATACCGAGCTTTGACGATGCACCGATACCTGAGAAATAAGCCAGCGGCACACTCAGCACCAATGCACACGGGCAGCTGATAACCAGGAAAGTCAGAGCAGTATAGATCCATTTCTGCCAGTCACCTGTAACAACAGAACCGATAATGCCTGTAAGCAGGGCAGCTGCAATTACGATAGGGGTATAGATTTTAGAAAAGCGAGTAATAAAGCGGTCTATTTTAGGTTTACCAGCGGAAGCATCCTCGACGGCTCTTGCGATTTTAGCGATCATAGAATCATCGGCAGCAGCCTCAGCTTTCATGGTAAAGGTTTCATTGAGACCGATACAACCGGACATGACCCTGTCGCCCTTATGAAGAATGACCGGCACAGGCTCACCGTTTATAGCGGAGGTATCTATCATAGGATCGCCTGACAGAATAATACCGTCTGCTGCGATACGTTCACCGGACTTGATTCTGAGGATATCGCCGACCTGAATTTCCTCAGAGGGAATACGCTGAAAGCTTCCGTTCCGCAGAACATCAGCCTCATCGACTTTAAGGTCAGCCACATCAGTGATAGCTTTTCTGCTTTTTGAAACGGCGTAATCCTCAAACATTTCTCCTATTCTGAAGAACAGCACAACGCCGACAGCCTCTTCATATTCACCGAGAGCAAAGGCGCCCAGAGTAGCGATGGTCATCAGGAAATTCTCATCAAAGAGGTTTCCGGCTTTAACATTTTTAAAAGTATTTACGAGAACTTTACTGCCAAGGATCAGGTATGCGCCCGCAAACATCACGATAGCCGGTATTTGGAGTGAAGTCAGCTTATGAAGAAGTATTGCTGCTGCAAACAAAACTGCACCGGCAGCGAAAAGGAAAATATCCTTTTTCAGGTTCAGATCACTGGTGCTGTGCTGCTCTTTATTTATAACGGGAACAAGCTCAACACCGGCTTCAATAGCCTGAGCAGTTTCATTCATAAGGCTTATGATCTCAGGGGTAACATTTCCGGTAACAACGAGTTTTTTCAGGGGATAATTCAGCTGAGCCGAAGTTATTCCCTCGATCTTACTAACAGCCGCTTCGATTTTAGCGCCGCAATGAGCGCAGTCCAGCTCGGTTATATTAAATTCATATTTTTTACCTTTAACAGAATGGCTGTGTTGTTTTTTTTCATGGTGGTGATGATGCTCATGCTCATGTTCACACTCACATTCTTCATGATTGTGATGATGATGCTCATGCTCATGTTCACACTCACACTCTTCATGATCGTGGTGATGATGTTCATGCTCATGTTCACACTCACACTCTTCATGGTCATGGTGATGATGTTCATGCTCATGTTCACACTCACACTCTTCATGCTCATGAGAATGCGCCTTGCGTTTCTCAGCCGACGGAACTATCTCAACTCCCGCTTCTATACCCTTTGCAGTCTCATTTATCCTCGCCAGCAGCTCATCACTATGCTCCCCCTTGATTTTCAGCTTCCTCAAAGGATAATTCAAAACAGCCAGTTCGATCTCCTCAAACTTGTTCAGGGCTTCTTCTATCTTTGCTCCGCAATGTGCGCAGTTTAAATTTAATACATCAAAGCTCTTTTCCATAGCAGTATTCCTTTCGTTTTGATATATGAATACTTGTTCATATGTTTAATATATCACACTTTTCTTCCCTTGTCAATACCTTTCAAGTAATTATTGAAATATTTTTTTCCATATGTTATAATATGACCTGAACATACCTCTTTGAAATTTCACATTCCGATAAATGTTAACTTCGGTTAACAAAAAATTATCCCCTGAAAAATGCCTGTTTTCAGCTTGATATAGGCTTTGTTTTGCTATGCTAACAACTTTTTTGAAAATTTTTTCTGAATTTCGTCTTTTCTGCCCTCTGAAATCACTATTATATGAAAGCTTTCACAGGAACTTCTCCTGTATCAATCAGGTTTGCAAATCGCTTTTCCACCACGCTGTGAAAGGAGTGATAGATCATGACGGCAGACCAAAATTTCCATTCCGGAGGTGACGGCGCTATTTTGGCTTTATTCCAGCACAATCAACCACCTGACTCAGATAATTCTCTGGTTAATGAACTTATCATCAGCTGCGCCTCCTCTAAGGATAGCCTCAGCAAATTGTATAATATGTTCAAAAAAGACGTTTTTTCCCTGGCTTTCAGCATTATCTCTGACTTCCAGCTCGCTGAGGACTGCGTCACCGAAACCTTCGTCAGACTCACCCAGATCAATCGCTTCGATCCAAAAAAGGGCGACGGAAAAGGCTTCATTCTTACTATCGCCCGCAACGTTGCTCTTGAGCTTCGCCGTAAGTATAAAAAAGACTGCATGGCTTTTATCTTCCAAAGCTACGGCGAGGCTGATAAAACTGTCGAGGACAGTATCTATATAAATCAGCTGCTCAGCTCCCTAAGCGACAAACAAAGACAGATCGTCGTTCTGAGAGTGTGCAGCCAGCTGACCTTCAAAGAGATCGCTAAAATTATGAAATGTCCCGAAACTACCGCTAAATCTCGCTTCCAAAAAGCTATCGCTATTCTAAAGGAAAAGGCAGGTGCAGATTATGAATAATGTGAACGATCATTCTTCTGATCCTGAAAAATTATTGAAAGAAAAACTCGATGAGCTTTCTTCTTCTGTGGACTGCTTCGATAAGATCTCTTCCAGAGCATTTCCTGAGGATGAACTGGATTTTTCCGAAGGCGGATTCATCGTAAGCGGCACTGAAAATGTTACGGGCAAAAGTAAAAAACGCAGCCTCCTTAAATGGACAGCTGCCGCAGCTGCAGTCATCACCGGTGTGGCTGTTCTGCCAAGATCTGACTTTGCTGACAGATTATTCGCTAACCTCGGCGGTGAGGATAAAACGATCTACTCCGACCTCATAGCCGAAATTGATTCTCAGCTCGATTCCGGCTCCTATATCCATCTCGACGTTCCACTCTCCTATTACGCTAAAAATGATGTTCTCGTTACTCCGCTGGCTGAGTGTCCCTTTGAACTGGTCAATAATGATAATATCTTTGTCAGAATTTTTATCAGAACCGTTAACGATCTCCCAACTAACCAGCTTTATGCTGTAGAATATACTGGCAGTTATAATGACGGTAATTTTCTCGCTGCCGCTAAAAGCTTCTATTCCTTCTCTGATGATGAGATCCAGGCTCTTGACGGTCAGTCACCTGACTGGAATATCTCCTATGATTTCCTCTCTCATACTGTTGAGCATATGTTTTACACCGACGATTCCGGTAACTTCTGCTCCCAGAACGGCGATTGCGTTTCTCTCGCTTCTTTCAGCTATTACAGCATTCTTAAAGACGATGACGATAATATCAGCTGCCTCGCTTCTGATATCCTTTACGGTCATGCCCTCGACAGCTCTTCGTATTTCTACGATATCTGTTCTGTCTCTGAAAATGAATCCATTAACCCCGACAGAAATATCTGGGATATCTCTGTCTACTACAACGGCTTGAACGCTAAACCAGATACCAACAATTCGGATTTCTCCCGCACAGTTTTGTTCAACGATGAGAATAATTATACCAACGGTATTATCGGCTTTGCCTGCGTCGAACCCTTCGCCGGTGCCGATGTCAATAGCATCAGTATCTCTCCTGCTTCTCTGCTTAACCTTAGCTACGAAACTTCCTTCACCGACGTCGATGGCTCTAAAATTGGCTACAGCTCTTCTGCTATATCCTCTATTCTCCCTCCCCTCGACGGCTTCCCAATTACTATGAGAATGTATTTCAGCCCTTACTTCGGACCGTATTTCGCCTCCGAAAAAGATCTGTATATCGCTGACTCCCCCTACCGTTCCACTACTGTCAATATTACAAGCACCGAGCCTATGGATTTCGTCTACTCCTCCGATCTAATCACCTACTCCCCCGCTGTTTATAAATTTGCTTCCGTTGATGCCGAGGAAAAACTTGATAAAATTAATAACGATATCGCAGCTGCTTCTGTT
>CAMNFW010000164.1 GCA_946537565.1 uncultured Ruminococcus sp.
TAGATAAAAGTGAAGCTGAAATCCTTGGCACCGCCCTCATAAGCGAGGTACTCATAAACGGAAACACCGGTTTTTTCAGCCATTTCCTCAGGAGTCAGACCTACCGACTCTCTTGTGAGTCTAATTCGCTCGGCGACCTCTCTTATCTTAAACTCGGGATTCATTGAATTATTCATAGCAAGCCTACTCCTTTCTTAAGTATTCAGGCAGTTGAGAGATAAAAATTTTTTGCTTTAAAGCGTGTGCTGCCCGTGCTTACATAACAAAAATTATATCACTTTAATGTACGGTTGTCAAGCCTTTTTTTCACTGATTAAAAAAAATTGTTGATTTGGATGCTTAAGGTCAACATATTTACTTTTAGAGCCTTTGATACAGAAAAAACGATGAAAATGACGCAAATTAAAACTAATATATCAATATTTGTGCAAAATACCACTTGACACAATAATAATAATAATATAATATAAGTGAAAACGAAAACATTTGGTCAGGTGTTTTGCATTTCTTCTCTTCGTTAAAACATAAGGCTTTTTAAAATTTAAAGGAGTTGATAGTTATGAAATTGAGAAAAACTACATCAGTCATATCCGCAGCAGTGCTGGCTTGTTCCGGAATTACTGCACTTACAAGCAATGCCGCATACTGGGTTGCCTTTGATGCGGATACAACAGCTGAGAGAATGAGCGAGGAAGGCTTTACAGCGGTCGGTATTATTCCGGGATTTGAGATACAGGACGGCTCACCTGAGAGCTATGTTTACTATCTCTCGTCAGACGGCGGAAGGCTTGCTGTGTCTGGCAGAATAAATGACAGCTTTGTTTTCACCACAAAAAACAGCAGCGAGAGTGCAAAAGAAAAAATCGACAATGCTCTTGCAGAGGCTGCCGGTGAAAATCCAGCTTCATGCGGTATCCAGGAGGTTGAAGGTGAGAAGGTATGGATGTTTCATACTTGCAAACTTCCGGAATGGTTCACCAATAACGATGCAAGGGAAATATGCGAAGCTGTGAACGCAACCGGTGAGCTTGCGGAATTCTATTACTGCAAGGACTATTATCAGACTAAGATTTTTGATATTGACAGCACTATCCTGAATTACTCTCTTGACTCCAAAGATATTATAGAGGAGTACATAAAAGTATCTGGCAAAGATAATATTTATATTGCGCCGGAGGTTTATGACAGAGTCGGTGTAAGGTTTAAAGATGAAACTGAAACCGCAGAGATTCTTGAAACAGCCGGTGATATTTTTGAAAAAACTGGCTTATCGGTTATACTTTCTTATCATGACAGTACACTTGTCGGCTCGCCGTATACTAAGCCTATAGATGTACTCAATTCAACAGAGGGTGATGCCAACGAGGACGGAAAGGCTTCCATTGGCGATACAGTTGCAGTTTTGCAATATATTGCCGCACCGGATAAATATGAGCTGACAGAGCAGGGAAAGTTCAATGCAGATCTGGACTGCAATGGTATTACAGCACATGATGCTTACAAGATACAGTGCATGGACGCTGAACAGTAAACACATTAATAAATACAGACATATGAGCCGCAGTGTAAAAAGCTGCGGCTTTTGTGCAATTTATACAATATATTGATATTTTGTTTGTATTTTTCTACAAAGTTTTCTGTTCAATGTAAGAATCCGGCGTTTTTTCGACATTTATATATTAGAAGCAGGCGGTAAGGGAAGTGAGCAGGATAAAGCAGTCATATTCACTGATTTCAATACCGGAGCCAAAGCTTCTGATGTCCGGCAGTGATCCTGTTAAAGGAAGCAGGTTTAGCCGGGAAAAACTGAAATATAGGGGGTATTTCTATGAAAAACATTAAACAATTATTAGCGTCAATTTCAGCAGCTGCGGTTTTTATGAGTTCAATGGCAGCGCCTTACGCAGAGCGGTTTGTTTATATTACCGACACTGTGGCAGAGTATGCAGAGACCGATCAGACCGAAGCTGAACCGGCTGCGGAATGGGAAAGCCTTTCCCTCGGAATATATATAAAGTCAAAGCCGGACAAGACCGATTATTATATTGGTGAGGAGCTTGATCTTACCGGCGGCAGATATGACTGCTATCTTACCGATCACTATTCAGACGGAAGCAATATCTATTTTGACGGCTTTAACTGGGATATGACTGAGGGCATTAAAACCATAACTTCCTCCGGCGGAGAAACCGGTAAAGCCTGGATAGAGACTTCTGAGTTTGACAGCTCAAAGCCGGGAACCTATAAGATATATGTATGCTGTGAATGCGGAGAGGTTGAAAAAGAAGAAAGCTTTGAGGTCAGGGTGATTGAAAGTGCATTGACCACGACTACCACATCTGATTATCTTGGAACTGGTCCTGCATCATTTACCACAACAGCCGCAGTGTCAGATACATACTGTGACACAAGACCAGCCACCACTACAGTTTTACCAATTACTTATCTTCCTGTAACTACAGCTGTATCAATTCCCGATGACGGAGGAATGCCGTCCACAACTCTTGGACATCCGCTTTATTCCGCAAAGCTGAGGATAAATACTCTTCCCACAAGAACGGTTTACAGACTGGGTGAATACTGTGATACCACCGGCGGAAGCATAGCCTATGACCTGACCGAAACGGATATATACGGTTTAGATCATGAGTACCCGTGTATGTTTTATTTCAGCCAGCAGGACAAGGAGCTTATGCCTGTAGGAGACTGCACGCTTAAGAGCCTGAGCTTTACAATAGACACATCAGAATATGACAAGGATAATACAGGAGTTTACCCGATAAAAGTCATCATGACTGCCAACACCGGATATTCGACATTTACAGATGAAGTTACCTTTGGATTTGAAGTTTCTGACAGCGTATCAACAGATGTTACAACTGCATCTTATATTCCGGAAACTGATCTGCCGGAGTTCACTACTACAACTACAGCCGTGATCAGCGATCAGAATACTGCAACAACCACCACTTTAGGTCACCCGATCTATTCCCTTGACATGACAGTAAATTCAATTCCAAACAAGGTGAAATACGGCATAGGAGAATCTCTTGACACCAGCGGTTCCAGTGTCGGAATAGAAATAACCGAGGTGGATATATACGGAAAGCCGCATAAATATCCGATGCTGGTCAGCATTAAGGATGCAGATAAGGAGCTTATGCCTGTAGGAGACTGCACACTACGCAGCCTTAAGATTTCAGCTGATACATCTGCATATGATCCTATGACAATTGGTTCATATCCTATAAAGATATCAGCGACCGCTGACACCGGCTATTCAACCTTTACAGATGAGGTTGAATTCTATGTTGAGGTAACTGAGAATATTTCCACCAATATAACTACAACGCATGATGATTACGGAAACACTGTAACTACTACATATTATCAACTTGCGAAAAAGGATATTATAATCTCAATGACTTTAACTGAGCCTGTAAAGAAGGAATATTTGCCTGGACAGCCTCTTAACTTTGAAGGAGCGTCAGCAAACATAATTGCAACTGAGATAAACTATGACGATACAAGAAGCGTGTATGAATTCAATATGCCCTTAGCTGAAGGAGATCAAAGCGTTATGCTGGGCAGCGGATATTATCTTGACTTTACAATTGACATATCGGGATATGATATTTCAACACCGGGACGTTATAATATAACAGCAGCAGCATCATGCTTTGGCAAGACTGTAACTGATTCATTTGAGGTAAAGGTGCTTGATCGTTATGAGACCGAAGTCGATATGGTGAAAAAACTTGTATCAGACTCAGCTGATTTTACAGACGGAGGATCCATATATTCAGACAAGGCAGATTATGCAGCTGAGATAAAAGCAGGAGCGAACGGTGACGAGAATTATCTGATCGTTTTCAGGATAGGCAGCATAGCAGATATTGAGCTGAACGAAGCGGAATATGAATATGCTTATGATGCTGATACATACAGCGGAATGTGTATCTCAGCGAGGAAGAAATCTGAAACTGACGGCGGCAATTATAAAATACTGGTATTCTTTAAAGACACGCTTCCTGGTTGGGATAAGCAGTTAGATCTGCTTGATGCCGGAAAGAATTACGGCTTTGATGTAGCGCCGTATATTTACGATGAGTTTATGCCGGCTGATACTGATCATGACGGAGTGATAGATGCTGGAGATGCTTCAATGATTCTCCGTGGATATGCAAGATCGTCCGTAGGTGAAGATCTGCACATGAACAGTACGATATTTGACTGTGATCTTAACGGCAGGGTAGATGCAGCAGATGCTTCACTTGCGCTGGCATTTTATGCAGCGCAGTCCACAGGAACAGATAAGACATGGGAAGAATTTATTTCCATTGAATAAAAATAACAGAAGAAAGATAATATATATGTAAAGCAAAGCTGATGCAATAATTACGACTGAACAGAAAAAAGCCATGAGGCAAAAAATGCTTCATGGCTTGATTTTTTATTATGTACAGTGATTTATCTTTTGCCGAGTTCCTTTTCGTCATAGCCTGCGCCGTCAAATTCGAGGATATAGTCATAAATTTCCTGAGCGGTAGTGAAAGCGATGCCGACGTAGCTGTCAGCGCAGCCGTAATACAGAGCGATTCTGCCGGTGTCAGCGTCCTGAAGAGTAGCACAGGGGAAGCACACGTTTGGCACGAAGCCTCTTTCCTCATACCATTCCTCCGGAGTAAGCACATAGCTGCGGCAGCGGTGAAGCACTCTTGAAGGCTCGTCCAGATCAAGAATAGCAGCACCGATACTGTAAACATAGCCGTTGCAGGTATTGACAACACCGTGATAGAACATGAGCCAGCCTTTGTTAGTTTCGATAGGAGCAGCGCCGCCGCCGATCTTAAGACCTTCCCACCAGTTGCTGGTTTTACCCATAACGTGTCTGTGTCTGCCCCAGAATTCCATATCCTTGCTTTCGCTGAGGAAAATATCACCGAAAGCGGTGTGACCGTTATCACAGGGACGGGAGAGCATAACGAAATTGCCGTTGATTTTTCTTGGGAAGAGGACAGCATTTCTG
>CAMNFW010000165.1 GCA_946537565.1 uncultured Ruminococcus sp.
TCTCCCACCTGTGGCACTAAGAACTTCAACTGGGTTGGCTCATCACGCTGCCTGAATCCTGCCTATCCAAGATTTTGGGTATTCTCCGACTGCACATTTCTTGACAATTCCACACAACTGAAACAACATCAACTGTTGATACGGAAATCACGTCCAAGATTACAACAGAATCCAGTCATACGGATAACCCGATAACATGATTTATGGACAGTGTTCTGACCGGAGACAGTTTTCCGGCTCATGCGGTCAGGGTCGCAATGCTTCTTTCAATTCTGGCAGCAGGACACATATACATGATATTTTTTGTACCGTCCACGTTAACACCAATGACATTCTGGCTGTAAGCCGGGTCAACGGTCACGCTGCCTGCGATGAGAAATTGGAAGCGGTGCAAATAAACGTAACATAAATCAAACAATTATGACAAGTATGGTTGGTTGACACTGACGCAACTATATGTTACAATTATCAAAGAAATCATACGGGGAGGTTATAGCAATGGAGATAGTAACACTTAGCAATGTATGCAAAAGCTATCCTTCATTCTGTCTTAACAAAGTTTCGTTTTCGTTGGAACAGGGAAAGATCACAGGATTTATCGGACGAAACGGTGCCGGTAAAACCACCACAATAAAGTCAATGCTCAATCTTATTCACACTGACAGCGGTGAGATCAGGTATTTTGGACTGCCGCTTTATGGGCATGAAACAGAGATAAAGCAGCGAATTGGTTACTCGACGGGTACAGTAAGCTGGTATCCACGAAAAACTATCCGTCAGATAATTGATGTAACTAGGCTATTCTATAAAAACTGGGACGAAAATGCCTGCCGTCACTATATGGAGCTGTTTTCACTTGATGAGAGGAAGAAGCCGATCGAGCTTTCAGAGGGCATGAAGGTGAAATGCAATCTGATGTTTGCATTGTCCCACAGAGCAGAGGTTCTTATACTTGATGAACCGACAAGCGGACTTGATCCATTTTCAAGGGACGAGCTGCTGGAGCTGTTTATAAAGCTGAAAGAAAACGGAGTTACGATATTATTTTCTACACATATCACATCTGACCTTGAGCGGTGTGCGGATAATATTATCTACATCAGCAGCGGAGAGATCAAAGCGGAATGTCCAAAGCTGAATTTCATGGAGAACTGCGGGAGACCCGGCGAAACGCTGGAAGAGATTATCCTGAGACTGGAAAGAGAGGCGAGAGCATGAAAGCATTATTACAGAAAGAGATGTGTCTGAGTGCATCGTTGATCACTTATTTTTTCATTGCAGCTGCGATCATTACGCTGTTTCCGGGGTATCCGATACTTTGCGGTCCATTTTTTGCAACACTGGGTATATTTCATAGTTTTCAGAATTCAAGGGAGGCGAATGATATTGTGTACTCCACTCTGCTTCCAATAGCAAAATCAGATGTTGTTAAAGGAAAGTATCTGTTTTCGGTGATAATAGAATCAGCAGCCCTGATCATAATGACGCTGCTGACAATACTTCGTATGACGCTGCTGACAGATGCAAAGCCTTACAGACAGAACGCTCTTATGAATGCGAATTTGTTTTATCTTGGAATGGCACTTGTCATTTTCGGACTGTTCAATCTGATTTTCATTGGTGGTTTTTTCAAAACAGCCTACAAGCTGACACCGTTCATAAAATATATCATTGCGGTAATTCTGACGATAGGTGCAGCAGAAACGGTGCATCACATTCCTGGACTGGAAAATGTCAACGCATTTGGTTTTGAACATCTAACGCTCCAGCTTATATTGCTTATAGCTGGAATTGGACTTTTTATTCTGATGACAGCATTGTCCTGCAAGAAAGCGTGTGCGAGATTTGAGATAATTGATCTGTAAAGAAGGTATGGTATGCTAAAAGATAATCTTATTATGCTTAGAAAAATAAACGGTTACTCGCAGGAGGAGATCGCTGATAAGGTCGGGATATCCCGTCAGGCGTATGCTAAATGGGAGAATGGAGTTACCGTTCCTGATATTGAAAAATGTATGCTGCTTGCCGAAGCTTACGGCGTGAACCTTGACAGTCTTGTTAAGACAACGACCCTTGACGGCAGAGAAGTAATTCCGCCGCCGCCTGATGGTAAAAATATATTTGGTTCGGTGACGATAAACGAGCGAGGTCAGCTTGTTATTCCGAAAGAAGTACGGGAGAAATTCGGATTGACGGGAGGTCAGAGACTTATAGTTCTGACTGATGACATAGAAGGCATTGCACTTATTCCAGCTGAAATGTTTGAGAAAAAGATGCAGAACGCATTGAAACTCGCATCTGTACTTAAAGATGAATAAAATCATAGCTCTGGTCTGAGTTAATTTTCAGATGATTGACATTATTTATTTAGTATGGTATAATTCAGATGCAGGATAAAAGAATTATACTGCAAGACAGGAGGAACAGCAGTTATGAAGAAGAACATGATAGTATTTGCTTTATGTTTGATGTGCAGCAGTTTTATTTCCTGCGGCACGCAAAATGAAAGCGGAGATGTACCGGCAGCGGAAGCAACTACTTTGTCTGAAAATGAGCCGGAAAGCGAGCCTACAGAACCTGCACAGTCCAATTCAGCTGAAACAACTCAGGCTGCACAAGCTGAAACTGAAACAACTCAGGCAGCTGAAACTGCTCAGTCTGAGGAAACACAAGCTGAACAAAATGCTGATCAATCAGAATACATTACAGAGGATCAGGCATTAGATGCGATAAAGAATTATTGTTTTATTAATAATCCCAATTTAAAAGACATGGTAGATTCTGGTGAATACACGATTTACTGGAACGTTTACACAAACGATGCAAATGAGATAGTTGTTTTGTACCGTTCTTATACCGGCGCACAGAATCGCTATTACATTTCTCCGGCTTCCGGAGATACTTATGTTACAGAATATGTTCCGGGAATTATAGATCAGGAACAGCATACAGAGGAAAGCTTTAATATAAAGGACTATTTAGTCTGACAGTTTTTTCACTGCGGTAAATACCGTGAATATATCAATTGCAGAAAAAAGCGGCTGAGGGATACCCAGCCGTTTTTTATATCATTTACATCACTATTATAGACGGCAGCTCAGCGTTTTTTTTTACAGCTGAAAAATACCGTATACATACAAATATCATATCATCTGATCTCACAGCCGCCCCATTCGACAGCGGTGAAGCCTTTACGCTCAAATGACTCCAGCTGCTGAGGAGCGATATTTACAGCTTCATCAAGGGGAACATAGGTCATGAAAACACGCAGCAGGCTGTCAGGTGAAGGAGTAATATACAACCTGGCGGAATTAGTATACGCATCGCCCTGGAAAGAGATGAGGTTGTAGGGATTATGTTCCATTCTGGGCAGCCAGTAAACGATGAACTCATTCATTTCATTTTCGGTAAGACCCATGTAGGAGAGCTTTTCCTTAAGGAATGTCTCAGTGTCCTGACCGGCGACACAGAAACCTTTTGAGAAGTCGAATCTTGTTCTGACATTAGTGCTGTCCCAGAAAAGGTATTTATGGTGAGAGCCGTCAGCCTTGTTCAGGAGAGAGCCGTCGGGGTAAGCAGTAACGTCCCAGCCGTTATTGTACTTAGGGTAGGTTGTGGAAAGCTCAGACTCGGTCAGCTCCAGCTCCACATGAACATCAGTCTCTTTTTCGGGATAAAGGTAGATCACAGGCTTATCTGCAATATCGTAATACATGATATTCATGACGCTTCCGTTATCTTCACTGATTTTTATCCAGCCGTACTGACCGTTATATTCTGTGAACAGCCAGTCGTGGATGTTTTTGTTGAATCCTAATTCTGAGAGATGGATTCCCTTCGGGATATTAGAGATAACATTGAAGTCCTCGCTGGGACCCTGACGCAGTTCAAGACCGTCCTTTATTACCTGGAAATCAATACCCCATTGGTTTAAGACATCAGGTTCTGTATAACCCTTTTCATTGATAGCAGCAAGCTTTTTTTTCAACATGATAAGGTCGAATACATTCAGCCTGTTATCGTGGCAGAAATCGAGAGCCTTCCAGCTGCTGAAAGGTACAGCAGGCTTGCCGAGCAGCAATCTCTCCAGCACAACAGCATCGGATATGCTGAAGCAGCCGTCACCGTTTGCATCACCGGACGGAGTATATTTCAGCTTGAAAACAACATCAGCAGCGCCGTTGTCGTATCTTTTTACAGTGATTGAATTTTCCGGTATAATATTACCGCTGTAATAACCGGGAGTATCCGAAGCTTCCGGAAGTGAATAGAATTCCGGGAGACTGGAGCCGGAAAGCCCGAATGTAAAGTGATCTGCGTCAAAGAATTCTGCGATATTTGGGATACGATCAGGATTCTGAGTTATCATTTCGATAGGATCGGAGTAAATTGAACCGTCAGCGGTTTCAAATTTGATATCGGTCCACAGGGACACTTGTGAATCCTTGTCAATGCTGATAAGTTCGCCGGTATTGCTGTCCACAAGGGTTGTTTTCATCTGACCGGCAAGGAGAATTTCCTGAGCATTATCCAGCACAACACAATCCGCTGCGGCAGTTTCCTCTGCTTTTTCTGAGGCATATACAGGACCGTAGGCGTATTCGATCTTAGCATAACCGTCCTTCACAGCCTTGTAAGCGTAGATATTTTCAACTGTGCCGCCGTCAAGAGGTATCTCGTTTACGGTGCTGCAATCACTAATTTCAGCAAGCTCAAAGCAATCCGAGCCGTTTTGAATTTCCTGCCAGGAATAAGCTGTGCCGGCACTATAGCTGGTGCAGATAAGAACGTAATTATCCTTGACAGAGACCTGACCGCAGCTGTTCAGATACTGTCCGTATTCTTCTGAGCAGTCTGGCAGCCAGCTGTAAATATCAGTCTCAGTGACATTCAGTTCATCATCGGCAGTAAAGGTGAAATAGCTTTTGGCGTGGCTGTAGCCAAGATCAAGAGCAGCGCTTTTAGCCTAATGTCATTAAGCTAACCGAATAAGTGAAAAACAGGAGTATGAACGAGATTA
>CAMNFW010000166.1 GCA_946537565.1 uncultured Ruminococcus sp.
GGTATCGGGAAAAATTGTCTGAGCCAGTGGTTTGACTGCCGGTTTACTGTTGAGGGAGTAGAATATCACACAGCTGAACAGTATATGATGGCTCAGAAAGCACTGCTTTTTGGTGACGATGAGGTTTACAAAAAGATAATGGCTGCTTCTGATCCAGGTGCTTATAAGGCACTGGGAAGAAAGATAAGAAACTTTGACGGCAGTGTCTGGGACAAGAAAAAGACCGATATCGTTATTGCCGGAAATACAGCGAAATTCTCGCAGACACCTGAGCTTAAGGACTACCTGATAAAAACTGGCAGCAGGGTGCTTGTTGAGGCAAGTCCCTATGACAGGATATGGGGAATAGGCAAAAGTGAGGCAGATATGTCGGTACGGAACCCATATAACTGGAAGGGCGAAAACCTGCTGGGCTTCTGTCTTATGGAAGTCAGAGATATACTTTGGGAGGAAGCTGAATGACGAATAAGATAGTAATTAAGGGTGCAAGAGCAAATAATCTTAAGAATATTGATCTGGAGCTGCCAAGAGATCAGCTTATTGTAATGACTGGACTTTCAGGCTCAGGAAAATCTTCACTTGCCTTTGATACGATCTATGCGGACGGTCAAAGAAGGTATGTGGAAAGTCTTTCCTCATACGCAAGAATGTTTCTCGGACAGATGGAAAAGCCGGACGTTGACAGTATCGAAGGACTTTCACCGGCAATATCAATCGACCAGAAAACTACCTCGAAAAATCCACGCTCTACCGTCGGAACAGTAACTGAGATATATGACTATCTGCGTCTGCTCTATGCGAGAATAGGAATACCCCACTGCCCGATATGCGGACGTGAAATATCCCAGCAAAGCATTGATCAGATGGTCGATACAATAATGAAATTGCCAATGGGTACAAAATTGCAGCTCCTTGCACCGATCGTCAGAAACCGCAAGGGACAGTATGTTAAAGAGCTGGAAAGCGCCAGAAAGAGCGGTTTTGTACGAGTTCGTATCGACGGGATAATGTATGAGCTGGGTGAAGATATAAAGCTTGACAAGAATAAAAAGCATAATATAGAAATTGTTGTTGACCGTATAATAATCAAGGAAGGCATAGAATCAAGGATCACTGACAGCCTTGAAACTATATTCAAGCTGACGGAGGGACTGGCTCTTGTAGATGTGATGGACGGGGAGGAGATGCTGTTTTCTCAGAATTATGCCTGTCCTGAGCATAATATCAGCATCGGTGAGCTGGAGCCTGTGATGTTTTCGTTCAACAATCCAATGGGAGCTTGTCCTAAGTGTACAGGTCTGGGAGTGTTCAGGCACATTGATCCGGATCTGATAGTTCCAAATAAAGACCTTAGCATAAAGGACGGGGCAATAAAAGCTTCCGGCTGGAACAGTCTTGATGAGACTTCAATATCAATGATGTATTATAGTGCTATATCTGAGAAATATGATATTCCTCTTGATGTGCCGGTGAAGAAGCTGACTAAAAAACAGCTTGATGTTTTTCTTTACGGAACAGGCGATACTAAACTTGAACTCAAACGTCCTGCTTCATTGGGCGGCGGAAAATATATGACTGCTTTTGAAGGTGTTATCAATAACCTTGAAAGACGTTATAACGAGACTTCCAGCGAGTATTCAAAAAATGAAATAGAAGAGTGCATGAGTGAGGTCGAGTGTCCGGTCTGCAAGGGAAAGAGACTGCGTGATGAATATTTGTCGGTAACTGTCGGCGGAAAGAATATCAGTGAGCTTACGGATATGTCAGTAAGGGAAGGACTGAATTTCTTTGAAAATATCAAGCTGACTGAACATGAAAATTATATCGGTGAGAGAATTATCAAAGAGATAAAAGAACGCCTGGGATTTTTAGGAAGCGTGGGACTTGAATATCTCACACTTTCAAGATCGGCAGGAACTCTTTCCGGCGGTGAGAGCCAGAGAATCAGACTTGCAACACAGATAGGCTCTTCATTGGTGGGCGTGCTTTATATACTTGATGAGCCGAGTATTGGACTGCATCAGCGTGACAATGACAAGCTTATTGCCACTCTTAAGAAGCTACGTGACCTGGGAAATACACTTATTGTTGTTGAACATGATGATGACACAATGCTGGCAGCGGATTATATCGTAGATATCGGACCCGGCGCAGGAATACACGGGGGAGAGGTCGTATTTTCAGGAACCGTTGACAAGCTGATGAAATGCCGGAAGTCTGTTACAGGACAGTATCTTAGCGGAAAAAAGAAGATACCTCTTCCAAAGAAGCGCAGAGAAGGCAACGGTAAATTCCTGACAGTGCATGGTGCAGCTGAACATAATCTTAAGAATATAGATGTTGAAATACCTTTGGGAAAGCTGATATGTGTAACAGGAGTTTCAGGCTCAGGAAAATCGTCGCTGGTAAATGAGATACTTTACAAGCACCTTGCTGCAAAGCTCAACCGTGCGAAGGTCAAGGCAGGCAGATTTGAGTCTGTCGAGGGACTGGAAAATCTTGACAAGGTAATATGTATAGATCAGTCACCGATCGGCAGAACGCCACGTTCAAATCCGGCTACTTATACCGGAGTGTTCAGTGATATACGGGAGTTGTTCTCAAAGACCAATGATGCAAAGGCGAGGGGATATTCCAGCGGACGTTTCAGCTTCAATGTAAAGGGAGGACGATGTGAATCCTGTGAAGGTGACGGAATCATCAAGATCGAAATGCACTTCCTGCCGGATATATATGTACCCTGCGAGGTCTGCAAGGGAAAGCGGTATAACCGTGAGACTCTGGAAGTCCATTATAAAGGCAAATCAATATATGATGTTCTGGAAATGACAGTAGATGAGGGTGTTGAGTTTTTTGAGCATCTTCCTAAAATTGCACGCAAGCTTAAAACTCTCCAGGACGTTGGACTTGGATATATTAAAATCGGTCAGCCGGCAACAACTCTTTCCGGCGGTGAAGCTCAGAGAGTAAAGCTTTCAACAGAGCTGTCGAAGCGTGCGACCGGAAAGACAATATACATTCTTGATGAACCTACAACAGGTCTGCACACAGCTGATGTACACAAGCTGATAGATGTATTGCAGGAGCTGACAGATCAGGGAAATACGGTGCTTGTAATTGAGCATAATCTGAACGTGATAAAGGTAGCAGATCACATTATAGATTTAGGACCTGAAGGCGGCGACGGCGGTGGAACTATAGTTGCACAGGGAACACCGGAAGAGGTTGCACAGTGTCCGGAGTCTTATACAGGGCAGTACCTGAGATCATACTTGAAATAGAAAGGTAAAAGATATGATAAAATACTACGATATAGGACTGAATCTGTTCTGCCGCCAGTTCAGGGAGCCGGATATAATAATAGAACGAGCTGCTGAAAATGGAGTAGCCTGTATACTTACTGGTTCGGATATGGAGGAAAACGAGAAGGTACTAAGCTATATCCATGACCACAAGTGCTGGGGAACCTGCGGTATCCACCCTCATAACGCTGACAGCGCAAGGCAGGAAGATCTTATAAGGATAAAGGAGATCGTAAAATCCAGCGAAAAAATAGTTGCAGTTGGTGAATGCGGACTGGACTATGACAGAATGTTTTCCGCAAAGGAGAATCAGATACGCTGTTTTGAGCATCATATCAAGCTGGCAGAAGAGCTTAACAAGCCGCTGTTTCTACATGAAAGAGAAGCAAGTGAGGATTTTGCAGCAATGTTCAGAAAGCATAAAGATATATGCAGCAGAGGCGTTGTACACTGTTTCACCGGAGGAAAGGATACATTGAAAAGGTATCTGGATATGGGATTTTACATTGGAATAACCGGCTGGATATGTGATGATAAAAGGGGAGCTGCATTGCGTGAGGCAGTGAAGCTGATACCTCTTGACAGGCTGATGATAGAGACAGATGCCCCGTATCTTACACCGAAGAATATTCCGGGACTCAATCGTACCAATGTGCCGGAAAATATACGTTATGTAGCAGCTGAAACTGCAAAGGCAATGAAGATCGGCGAGGCAGAGCTAATTTTCCGGGTCAAGGAAAATACCGAGAGATTTTTTGGTTTATTCAAAAAATGATATACGAAAAAAATACCCGTCCGGGCGCATTGCTCAGACGGGTATTGGTTTACTTTTTTATTGGCAGACCGGTTTCGCTGTCGATATCGGGAACGGAGGTGGTGATGATATCCTCAGAGCTGAAAATAACTATCTCCATATCCGGAGTGATATATTTTTCTTTCATAGCTGTTTCTCCTTATTTGGTGAACTGAACGGTGCCGCTGACGTTGTATGGATCAGCTGTTTCTGTAGTTGAAAGTCCGAGATCAATATTTTCTTCAGTAACAGATTCGCCGTAAATATCGGTGATGCGAAGAGTGACTTTACCGCTTAGGTTTACATTATCCGGGAACTGGAAGTAATTATAATCCTGTCTTTCAAGAGCTGTAAAATCTCCGCTGCTGGTCTTATACTCAAGCTTTTCAACAGGATAACGGTGGTTCCGCACCTGAATCTGGCACCAGTATATACTTGAACCGTTTTTGATCTGGTAGCTGATATTGCTGTCATCAGCAGAAGGCAGCGGCATTACACGCCAGGTTACAGGTGATCTGCTGCCGATGAAGGAGCTGCCCTGAGTGAAACGGTTCTCTTCAATATCAATATCTCCGGCTTTCATTTCATTGGCATCTCCACAGCAGTCAGTAACGAGAACATAAGCCTTGTTGCCGCTGTTGTCAGTAAGTTCAAGATAAGCGCCAGCCATTTTAGAGCCTTCATAGTCTGCAACACTAAGGGCGCAGGTCTCATAATTATTATATTCTGCAAAATCATCAAGATTTGCACATCCGGCTCCAGTGAGAGAATAGCTTGTGACCTCACCGGAATGGATAGAATCTGACATCCAGCGCTCATTGGAAGTCTGCTGCTGAGCTGGGACATTTTTAGCAGCTGTACCGTAGGCAGAAAGAGCCTTGCAAACATTAACCAGCTTAGAGTCGGTATCTTTCA
>CAMNFW010000167.1 GCA_946537565.1 uncultured Ruminococcus sp.
CACCAGAGTGCAGGAGACTGTACTGCTATGTAAACCCTACCCGATGCAACGTCTATTGGTATTCTGTATTATAACTTCTGCTCGGAGGATACAGGATAACGACGGCTTGAGCTTACCGGTGACGGTAAGAGTAGATAAATTGCCGCACACGACAGAACCCGGCTTATCGGTCTGGTCACAAGGAGCTTCGGCTCCTTTTTTTATTTTGTAAAGCGGCGGAGGTATCAGTATTCGATACCTCTGCGTGCTTTAATGCCTTTTGTGAAGGGGTGGCTGACAGCTTTTATCTCGCTGACATAATCAGCAGCTGCGATAAATTTTTTGTCAGGCTTACGGCCAGTCAGCACCAGCTCGATATTTTTTCCGGCATCTTTAACGATATGGTCTGCCAGGTCAGTGTCAAACATTCCGGTATTGTAAGCTCCGAAAAATTCATCAAGGATTATCACAGTATTTTTTTCTATATTCATGGAAATATATATTTCCAGCAGCATATTATTCTGCTCAGCCCTTACCTTGTTTTTTTCTTTTTCAGTCATTCTGAAGGTAAAGCTTTTACAGGCAGAGCAGCTTTTAACGGTGACGCCGTTCATTTTTTGCAGCTGAGCGATCTCAGCGGAA
This sequence comes from uncultured Ruminococcus sp., assembly GCA_946537565.1. GTDB lineage: Bacteria > Bacillota > Clostridia > Oscillospirales > Ruminococcaceae > Ruminococcus. The sequence goes on from CAMNFW010000167.1 coordinate 622, forward strand.
GTGCCGTTTTTCAGGAACTGATAGATAAGCACTTTTTTCCCTGCACCAGCAGCACGGACGGCAAGACCGACAGCAGCGGTGGTTTTTCCTTTGCCGTCACCGCAGTAAATATGTATCATTAGTCTCCTCCTGAAGCCGAAGGAAAAAAATTCGGCTTATTTATTTTTTCTTCTTATGAGAACCGCAACGATATCCGGACCGATATTTGCAGCAACTACACCGCCGATGCAGCTGTACATTTCAGCTTTTCTGCCGGTGCGTTTAATAAGCTCCTTTTCAATTTCTCTGGCGAGGGTGTCATCTCTGCCGTGTATCATGATATAAGGGGTCTGAGGGGTCATATTTTTCTCGACACATTCAACCAGCTTCGGAACGATATTTTTCTCACCTCTGAACTTGGAAACAGTTTCGGTTGTGCCGTCAGCAAAGAGAATGATAGGCTTAAGACCGAGCATATCACCGGCAAAAGCCGCAGCAGCGGAAATTCTGCCGGATTTTTTTGCGTATTTGAGATTGTAAGGAACTGCATACATTCCGCAGACATCGAACCAGTCCTTGAGATAAGCAACTATTTCTTCAGCCTCAGCACCCTTGCGTATCTTCTTGACAGCCTCCTTGATCGGGTAGCCGTAGAAGATAGTATAGTTTTTGGAATCCAGGTTAAAGATGCGGATCTTCCCTTTAGCTTCGGGATTTTCAGCGAAGAAGTCATCTTTTCCGATAATGGAGTTGTTGTAAGTGCCGGAACCTTGACTGTTTATTGAAACGCAGATAATATCTGTGTAGCCTTTTTCGTAGATAGATTTGTAAGTTTCCTGAAAGGTCAGGGGAGTGATCTGGGAATGCTTGGGAATTTCATCGCTGTGAGCCATAAGCTCATAGACCTCCTGAGTAGATTTGTCGAAGATCTCACGGAAGGATTCACCGCCGAAGGTGATAGTAAATGGGAGAACGGTAATACCGAGCTCCTCGATAGTTTCCTTTGTAAGGTCACAGCAGCTGTCTGTCACGATCATAATTTTTGACATAATGTATCTCCTTTACCATTTATAATTTCTCAGGTTTCCTTCTCTTGACAGATCCGGGTAATCCCACTGTCTCAGCACCTCATAAACTGCAATTGCCACAGAATTTGACAAATTGAGGCTTCTCAGCTCATTTCTCATAGGTATCCTCATACAGGAATCGGGGTTTTGAAAGAGGATATTTTCCGGCAGTCCCTTATCTTCTCTGCCGAAAATGAGAAAGCAGTTATCGGGGTAAGAGCAGTCGCTGTGAACGTGTCTGCCCTTGGTGGTGAAAAAGAAGAAATTGCCATTTTTGTTCATTTCAAAAAAATCGTCAATATTGTCATAGTAGGATATGTCGAGCTTGTCCCAGTAATCGAGACCGGCACGTTTAAGATATTTGTCGCTGACCTCAAATCCCAGCGGCTTCACAAGATGCAGCCTTGCGCCGGTAACAGCGCAGGTACGGGCGATATTGCCTGTATTCTGGGGAATCTGAGGCTCTACGAGAACAATGTTAAGATTTTGCATAATTTCCTCTGAATATAATTTATTCTTCGGCAGAAAATAATATCATCACTTTGATCAAGTGATAATAATTATCTGGAGAATAGATATGGATATAAAATCAATAGCAAAAGGGGCAGCAGCAGGGGCAGCAGTTGGTTTTGCCTGCTATGCACTTTCCGCAGCCTCACCAATGAAGAAGTACAGCATAAAGAGAAATGCTGGAAAAACACTGAAAGCCGCAGAGAATCTCTTTCAGGATCTGACCTCAGTTTTCAGCTGAGCTGCCTGATTTTTTTCTGAATTCAAGGTAGCTTTCGAGAATTATGACAGCTGCAACAGCGTCCACAACAGCCTTGCGCTTTTTTCCCCGGGTATTGGTGACATTAAGGTACTGGTGGGCAGAAACAGTTGTGCATCGTTCGTCCCATAAGCGGACGGGACAGCCGGTGAGCTTTGAGAGTTCGTTAGCGAAAAGCTCGCATTTTTCGGCTCTTTCACCGACTGTACCGTTCATATTTTTAGGGTAGCCGACAACAATTTCCTCAGCTTTAAGTTCCATAGCTTTGCCGGCAGTTTTTTTGATACATTCAGAAAAATCCTTTTCGGCAATAACGCAGACAGGAGAAGCCATAAGCTCGCTTTTACCGCAAACAGCAATGCCTGTTCTTGCGTCGCCGAAGTCAACAGCCATGATTATCATACGCTTACCAGGGCTGAACTGAGCCGATAATTTCGCCGACAGAAGAAATTCCCTTGCTGTCGAGGATATCGTTCATTTCGTCAATGATCTTAACGGGAGCGAAGGGGTCAGTGAAAATAGCAGCGCCGACCTGAACTGCACTTGCACCAGCCATCATAAGCTCAATTGCATCTTTACCGGAGGAAACTCCGCCCATACCGATAATGGGTATTTTCACAGCATTAGCGGTCTGCCACACCATACGCACAGCAATCGGAAAAACTGCCGGACCGCTCATGCCGCCTACATTGTTGCGGAGGACAGGTCTGCGTGTGTTTATATCAATTCTCATGCCGAGGAGAGTATTGATAAGGGAGACAGCATCAGCGCCTTCAGCTTCAACGGCTTTAGCGATCTCAGTGATGCTGGTAACATTAGGCGAGAGCTTGACGACCAGCGGTTTCGATGTGACCTTCCGCACCTGACGGGTGACTTCCGCAGCCATATCGCAGCGTGTACCGAAAGCAGCACCGCCTTGTTTTACATTTGGGCAGGAGATATTCAGCTCTATCATATGCACATCAGTTGATTCAAGTTTTTCAGCGACTTCAACGCATTCTTCAACAGTAGAGCCGGCGATATTTGCCAGAACAACGAGATCCTTTGTGAGAAGATAAGGCAGCTCAGAGCTGATGAAATGGTCGATTCCGGGATTTTGCAGACCCACGGAATTGAGCATACCGGAAGGAGTCTCAGCGATTCTTGGGGCAGGATTGCCTGTGCGGAGATGCAGAGTGGTACCCTTAGTAGCGATGCCGCCGAGTTTATTGAGAGGGAAAAGCTCCTCATATTCTCTTCCGTAGCCGAAAACGCCGGAAGCAGGGATTATAGGGTTTTTGAAATCAACACCGCAGATTTTTACAGAAAGATCAGCCATTACCAAAGCACCTCCTCAGCATTGAATACCGGACCGTCCTTGCAGACATGAGCAAAGTATTCTTCATCATTTTTAAGTGTGCGGCAGGCACAGCCGAGACAGGCACCGATACCGCAAGCCATTCTTTCTTCAAGAGAAATCTGACAGAAGATATTATTCTCCTTGCAGATACCGGAAATACCTTTCAGCATTGGCAGCGGACCGCAGGCATAAACAGCGTCGATGCCGCCTTTTTCCGCAAGCTCAGCAAAAGGTACAGTAACAAGTCCGTGGATACCGGCAGAACCGTCATCGGTGCAGAGAATAGTTTCAGCGCCGGCAGAGCGGAAGTCCTCCTGAAGAATGGCAGCGGAATAATTCCTGAATCCGGAAATAACAACAGCCTTGCTGCCATAGAACTGAGCAAGGGGCAGCATTGGCGGTGTACCGATACCGCCGCCGATCAGAATGACTTTTTTGAAATTGCTGTCAGTGGTAAAACCGTGACCGAGAGGAGCGAGCATATCAATAAGATCGCCTTTATTGAGCTTAGCGATCTCAGCAGTACCCTCACCACGGATCTCAAAAACTATACGCAGAGTACCTTTGACCTTATTGATGCCGCAGATGGAGATAGGTCTGCGGAGGGTAAAGCCATTGGCTCTGATGTGAACGAACTGACCGGGAGAAGCGGCATCAGCCACTTCGGGGCAGCTTATTTCAAAGCTGTAGATATTCCGGGCGACAGCATCTTTTTTTGTTATTAAAAATTGTCCCTGAGTGTATTTCATTTTAACTCCTTTAGTCAGACCTTCCGGGAGATAGCCTGAGAGGTCTGTATTTATATTATGTTCAAATTATACTGATAATTATCAGTAAGATTTTTTCTGACCGCACTCTTTGCACTTGCCGAACATACCGAATTTACCGCCGCAGTTTGTACAAAGACCGTTTGCAATGAGGTAAGCTCTGATGCTTTTGAAGCGGAAGATCTCGGCAGCATTATAAGTATTCTTTTTGAAGATGATACGGCTGACACCGTTGCCATTGCCTTTTCTGTCCACCTCAAAGGAAGCGTTGGTGAATTCATTTTCCGGCTCCCAGGTTGTCATGCTTGCGTTGAAGATGATCTCCCTAAGACCGCAGACCATAGCGTTGTAAGAGATCTCACGGACGGTTCTGGGGATTGAGATAGAGCGGAGGCTTTCGCAGTTATTGAAGGTTTTGTAATCAATTTTTTTGATACCCA
>CAMNFW010000168.1 GCA_946537565.1 uncultured Ruminococcus sp.
CTCATCTATGGTAGAAAGGTAAGCAAACTCCATTTTTCCTATGATCTGTATTCTCTCAGGATTGAAATATTCGTAGAATCCCATCAGCTGAAGTCCAGGACGATTTACATCATTTTCTTCTATCATGATAGTATCTGCATCTTTGTGGATATATATAACTTCCAGCTTGAATTCATCAATTATTTTCTGTAATGATACTTTGAATTGTTCTGCCATTTATATTCTCCGTTCTCCGGCTTTGCCGGCTTTTTTTATTATCAGGTCCATTCTGACCGTGATCCAGCTTTCATGCCGATTTCTTATCACCTGATCCTGATATCTCCTGCGGCAGGTATATCAGCCGAACACATATGAATGCAGACCCGCTTTTTTGATCTCCTCTTCTGCATCAAGCATCTCATCATTGGTTATGTGTGTTCCGGTAACCCTTACGCCTACATTGAAGCCTTTCAGCTTGTCAGTGATAAAGCCCAGCATCTTCTTCGTCATTTCAGCCGGTGTTCCCGTAAATTCATACAGCGTCCAGCCGTCAGATACCCCTTGCTTTATCTCGTCAATGTTTATTTCAACTATTACAGTATTTGTCGGCAGAAGCATGCTCTGAAGCACCTCTGTTCTGCCCTTGAGAATATCCGAAGCCGATACCTCCAGTATCATTCTGGAATTGTTGCTTATTATCTGCTCATAAAACAGGTTTGCTGCTGAAGTAAGCGCAAGATAACGATCCGGTGCAGAAAGCTGAGGATCAAGCAGTGCATAGTCCGATTCCCGAAATTCAGGAAATACAAAATCTGAGCATACTATCCTCTCAAATCCTGCTGCCGATATTTCGTCGATTATACCCTTAAGATATTCATTGGCTGCTTCAGAATATGGCGTTACCCAGGGTTTTCCGCCTGCATCGTAATCATCATCTATCCACTGTGAACCTGTTCCGTAAACTACATATCCCGTTCCGGGAAATGTGGAAGGCAGTATATTATCATAAAATGTGCTGACGAGTGCTGCCGGTTTATAGCCTTTATTGATTATGGCTGACCTTATCGTTTCCAGTGTAAGCTGTGACTGCACCGCTCCGCACTGCTGAGCTTCATATGAAGAGGCTGCATAATAGATCAGTCCTCCCCTAACCTTCAGCGGCACCTGGATATACTCGATCTCTTCATTTTTCTGGATCGCACTCAGTGCAAGTTCCAGTGAATTTTCAGATATCAGATCATTTACAGAAAGCGATACCGCCTTGTACAGCTCGTAATTCACCTGTTCCTCCGGCTGACTGCCTGTATCGTCTTTTACTGCTCCGCCTTCCTGCGGCTCTTCTGTTACAGGCTCCTCCGGTGCTGTGGTTCCTTCTGTCGTAGGTACCGACTCATCTCCCTGTTTCTTAGTATAATTGATAACCGGTTCCGCAAGACTGTATCCTATGAACCCGATCCCACCTATAAGAAACACCGTAAGCACCGCTGACAGCACCTTTGCTCCCGGACTTTTACCATAATAGTTCTTTTCTTTTGTTTTATAGATTTTCCTTCCTTTGTTCTTGAATCTCATTGAAGCGTCTCCTAAGATTTAGTATTACGCATTATTTTTATCTGAGCGCATATACTGCCATTGAAATTATTCCAAGATATACAAGCATTGCCGGAAAGCCTCTGAATGATGCCGGCACTTTCGCTGAATTGAGCTTTCTGTATGCCGCTGTCAGTATCAGTGCTGCAATTATAAAGCCTGCACCGGAGCTGAGCCCTGCAAGGAAAAAGCTTTTCAGAGTCATGAATGAAGCATCGTTCTGAGCCTTTTCTGTTATGGTGAACAATGTTCCCATTACGGCACAGTTGTATGCTGAAAGATGTATGTATTTCCTGGTTTTTTCAAAGCCTTTTCTGCTGATAAAGTAAAGTGCAGAAAGAAGAATAACATATAATATTCCCACCGAAAGGGTGTAAAAAAGCAGGGTCAGATAAGAATACTTCTCAGGTAATTCTCTCTGTATTATATATGCAGCCAATGATCCGGCTGTGGTAAATATCGTGATCACGACTGCTGTACCTACCAGATTCTTCCTGCTTCCGGCTGCTATAAATAAGGTGCTTGTTCCCAGCGCCTGGGTAAGTATAAGGTTTGCTGCAAGGAGGGCGATAAGCTCAGTTACCAGAAACATTTTCTTCACTCCTTACTTTGTTGTCTTCATATCCAGCCATCGACCTGATCTTCCTGTAAAGTCCACACATCAGTCCCAGGAATATGAAGCCTCCGAAGGGCATTCCAAGTCCGCTTATCAATGTGTGCATATCGACTACCTTGCTATTGATCGTGCCGTATGCCAGCAGCTCCCGTATCACCGCTGTGAGCAGCATAACTGCATCAAATCCAAGTATGCTGAATATGAGTGAGAAAGTCATTTTCAGCTTCTTCATCCGGAAAAATTTCGTCTCTGTCTGCACTACTATCAGTGAGTTTACTGCAAGCAAAGGAAAATATATCCCTATCCTTGCGACTATTCCCGGAAAGTATTCCTGCGTCACTATCCTGACAGGAATGTATATCAGTGAGGATATCACTGCATATATTATTATCTTCACCGCATATGGAAGCTTTTTCGGTACAAATGATGCTATCATCACTGAGAAAAATGTTATTACCGAAAACGCATATACCAGCGCTTCCGCATTCCTCAGAGTGTCTCCGCACATTATCACCGGCGATATCACAAGCAGTGAAGACAATACCGTGTTCTCCCTGAGCAGTCCGTCGAATACTGATGATCTGCTGTTACTCATCTTCATCAGCCTCCTTATTCAAAGCATTTTCTTCATCAGATTCTGCTTCATCTGTTTCAGAATGCTCAGTATTTTCAGATTCCTGTCCGGCAGTTTCTTCTGTATTGCCAGTCAGTATCTCTTCTGTTTCATCTTCTGATATGTATAAGAATTCTTCTGCTTCCGGTATTATCTCAGCTGTATCTATTCCATAAGCCGGCTCTTCATTTTCTTCAGTCTCCGATAAAAGCTCATAAAGGAAACTATCAGGCTCAGCAGCTTCTTCTTCAGATACTTCAGGAAGTAAAGCTTCTTCGTCTGTTTCAGCGTTCAGCTCATAGTCCTGACTTTCTTCCTCAGCTTCTTTATTAGCTTCCTGTTCAGCTGCCTTCTCATTTTCCTCCTGCTCTGCTTTTGCAAGCTCTATTCTCTTCTCCAGATTTTTAAATGCAAGAGCTGCTGGTGTAAACAGAACTGATACCATTACGATTGGATTCTCCTTGACTGTCGTAAGCACAAGTATATATGATACCGCTCCTATCAATAGTCCGTAGAAAAAAGCATAGTAATTGCGCTTCGGTGCTATTCTCTTATCAGATACTATATATATCGATGCAAATAAATTCATATTTGTAACAAGGGTGTATTTCACCGAAAGCCACGGCGTTGATGCCATTGGCACAAAATATGCCAGAAATAATATTCCGCCCATGCAGCCTATAAACGCTCCCGCTGATATATCCCGGCGGAATATCAGTATCGCCGCTGCCACCAGTAAAAGCAGTATGCTTACCGCTCCCACCGGTCCGCTGAAATTGCCCATAAGCAGCTCAATGTCTGTATAATTGAGCTTTCCTGTCACTTTAAAGCTGTGACTGGCTGAACTTACAAGATTTCCTGCATTCTCAAACAGTCCGGTCTTTACATGCGGTTCGGTAAACTGCAAAAGCTGCGCTCTCCATGATGTCATCATGAATACATATGCTGCCGCTGCCGGCGAAAATATCATGTTATTCCTTCCGCCAAATATGTTCTTGGCTGCTGTAACCGCAAATACACAGGCTATTGCCGCTATTCTATAATTCATTACCGCCGGCAGCATCAATGCTATGATCAGCGCATCTGATGTGCAGGTCAAATCATCTGCTGTAAAATCCTTGTGCATCAGGCGCAGACATATAAACTCTGCTGCCGCTGATACCGCCGCACATACCCCGGCAAGAAATGCCGCTCGCAGTCCGTAATAGAAATACGCCATTACCTCAAGCGTCAAAAGTGTTATTATCATATCAAGCCATATCTGGCGCTCATTTCTTTTTTCCTTTAACATTCAGGGACTTCCTTAATAAGATTTGCTGTCGCTGCCATGTCCTCAGAACTGAACAGACAGCTTCCCGAAACAAGTACATTGGCTCCGGCTTTTTTCGTTATATCTGCTGTGTCAGGATTTATTCCTCCGTCCACTTCAATATCTGTTTCAAGTCCCAGACGTTCTATTTCGCTGCGGACTTTTCTTATCTTTTCTACCGTATCATATATAAAACTCTGACCGCCAAACCCCGGCTCTACTGTCATTATCAGCACCATGTCAAGCAGCGGAAGATATTCATACACTGCTTCTGCCGGTGTGCCCGGCTTTATCGCAAGCGCCGGTTTTGCTCCGCACGCACGGATCTCTTCTATTGTCTTTCTTGTGTCACTGCTGCTTTCAAGATGAAACGATATGATATCTGCTCCTGCCTCCGCAAACCTCCTGACATACTTTATCGGGTCGATTATCATCAGATGTGCGTCTATGGGCAGTTTCGCTGCCTTGCTAAGCTGCGAAAGCACCGGCAGTCCATATGATATGTTGTTCACAAACACTCCGTCCATTACGTCATAATGCAGAATATCTATACCGCTGTTCTCCATGCGCCTGAGTTCGCTCTCTATGTTCAACAGATCAGCACTGAGAACTGACGCAGCGACATAATATTTCAAATTATCACTTCTTTCATCTTTTTCGGTTTTCAAAGATATGATCCAGCTTTGTTTTCTGTAATCATACGATAAATTATTTTTACAATACTAAACCGTATAACACACTACTTACTATTATATCTTATTTCGGCTTCAACGTCAATATAATTGTAATGTTTTTTTATTTAAATTATTATCAGACCTCTCCGGATTTTTTCTTCAATTCTAATATTTGCACTATATTTTT
>CAMNFW010000169.1 GCA_946537565.1 uncultured Ruminococcus sp.
GGCTGCTATGGCTAAAAATCTTATGAGAGGGACAGTTTATCAAACACCGAAGAGGAGCTTGTCATAAGCCGGGAACGGGTAATAGTCCTCAGCAGTTATAGTCTCAGCCTTATCAGCAGGCGCACGGAGAGCGTCCATTGCCGGCAGAACAGTATCACGCACAAACTCAGACTGAGCAACGATATTATCAATAGCTTTAAGATCCTCAGCAGCCTTTTCAAGGACAGATGCAGCAGAATCCATAGCATCAATAAGCTGTGAAAGCTCAGATACGAGACGAGTTTCATAGCTGCACGCAACAGCGGAGATGCTTTTTTTAACAGCGACAGCAGAAGCAGTGTCAGCAGCAAATTTAGCAACAGCCGGGATAATTTCCTTGCGTGCCATGTCGATCATAGTGAGAGCTTCGATGTTAACGGTTTTAACGTAGTTTTCCAGCATAATATCACGGCGTGAGAATATTTCAGCTTCAGTGAAAATACCGTGAGAGGTAAGCATTTCAACGTTCTTTTTATCGCATATTTTCGGCATACAGTCAGCGGTGGTCTTAAGGTTAGAGAGCCCACGTTTTTCAGCCTCATTTACCCACTGATCGTCATAGCCGTTGCCGTTGAAGATTATGCGTTTGTGATCGCTGATAGTTTTCTTGATAAGGTCATGGAGGGCAGAATTGAAATCAGAAGCTTTTTCGAGAATATCAGCAAACTGCTTAAGTTCCTCAGCAACAGCAGCATTGAGGTGGATATTAGCACAAGAGATGCTGTTGGAAGAGCCAAGCATACGGAACTCAAATTTATTGCCGGTGAAAGCAAATGGAGAAGTACGGTTGCGGTCGGTGGTATCCTTGCTGAACTGAGGAAGCACATCAACACCCAGCTTCATTTTTTCTTTAGCGGTACCGCCGTATGGAGTATCATTTTCGATAGCTTCGAGAATAGCAGTAAGCTCATCGCCGAGGAAGATAGAGATGATAGCAGGGGGAGCTTCATTAGCACCGAGGCGGTGATCATTTCCGGCAGTTGCAACAGACAGTCTCAGCAGATCCTGATATTCGTCCACAGCTTTAATGACAGCAGCCAGGAAAAGCAGGAACTGAGCGTTTTCATAAGGAGTTTCGCCGGGGGCAAGAAGATTTATACCGGTATCAGTAGAAATCGACCAGTTATTGTGTTTTCCGGAACCGTTGACACCTTCAAAGGGTTTTTCATGGAGGAGGCAAACGAGACCATGACGTTCAGCGACTTTTTTCATCACTTCCATAGTCAGCTGATTATGGTCAGCAGCGATGTTGGTAGTTTTATAAATAGGTGCAAGCTCATGCTGAGCAGGAGCGACCTCGTTATGTTTAGTCTTAGCGAGAATACCGAGCTTCCAGAGTTCCTTGTCCAGATCAGCCATATACTCAGCAACACGGGACTTGATAGAGCCGAAGTAGTGGTCTTCCATTTCCTGACCCTTAGGCGGCATAGCACCGAAGAGAGTTCTGCCGCACATTACCAGGTCTTTGCGCTGTTTCCAGAGCTGTCTGTCCACGAGGAAATATTCCTGTTCAGGGCCTACAGAAGTTCGGACGCTGCGAACATTATCATTGCCGAAGAGTTTAAGAATTCTGAGAGCCTGCTTATTGAGAGCTTCCATAGAGCGAAGGAGAGGAACCTTTTTATCGAGAGCCTCACCGGTATAAGAACAGAAAGCGGTAGGGATATAGAGAGTGCCGTCCTTGATGAAAGCGTAGGAAGTCGGATCCCAGGCAGTATAGCCACGAGCCTCAAAGGTTGCACGAAGACCGCCTGAGGGGAAAGAAGAAGCATCCGGCTCACCTTTTACCAGTTCCTTTCCGGAGAATTCCATAATAACTCTTCCGTCAGGAGCAGGAGAGATGAAGCTGTCATGTTTTTCAGCGGTGACACCGGTCATAGGCTGGAACCAGTGGGTGTAATGGGTAGCACCTTTTTCGATAGCCCAGTCCTTCATAGCAGCAGCGACGGCATTTGCCACGGAAATATCCAGAGGAGTGCCTCTGTCGATAGTTCTTTTAAGGGATTTATAGACTTTTTCCGAAAGAGTAGCTTTCATAACTCTTTCATCGAAAACCATTGAACCAAAATACTCTGTTACTTTTTCCATAATAATTCCTCCATAATAATAATTCAAAATTCAAGAGAAGCTCTGATAAAATCAGCGAAGAGCTTCTGGGGTTTGTTGGGACGTGATTTAAATTCAGGGTGGAACTGAACGCCCACGAACCAGGGGTGATCTTCCAGCTCCACAATTTCAACGAGCTTTTCATCAGGTGAAAGACCGGCAATTTTAAGTCCTGCACCTGTGAGTATTTTCCGATAAGCATTGTTAAATTCATAGCGGTGGCGGTGACGTTCATATATAAGAGCCTCACCGTAGATGCTGCGGCATTTTGAATTTTCCGCCAGCTTGCAGGGATAAAGACCGAGCCGCATGGTACCGCCTTTTTCGGAGATATTTTTTTGTTCTTCCATAATATCGATGACAGGATAAGGAGTTTCTCCGAATTCAGCGGAATCGGCATTGTTAAGACCGCAGGCATTTCTTGCAAATTCGATTACAGCCATCTGCATACCGAGACAGATACCGAAGAAGGGGATATTATTTTCTCTTGCAAATTTAATGGACTGAATCATACCCTCAACGCCTCTGTGACCGAAGCCGCCTGGGACGATGATACCGCTGCAATCGCAGAATATATCAGCAGCAGAATCAGCAGTTACGTTTTCGGAATCTATCCATTTGATATTAACAGCAGCATCATTGATGATACCTCCGTGACGGAGAGCCTCAGCCACAGAAAGATAAGCGTCATGAAGCTCAACGTATTTTCCGACGAGACCGATAGTAACGGATCTGTGTGCATTTTCCGCACGTTTAACCATATCAGTCCATTCCCTGAGATCAGGAGTATTATCCGGCAGATTCAGGTGACGGCAGACGGAGTGAGCAAGACCTTCATTTTCAAGCCAAAGGGGAACTTCATAAAGTGATGGAGCGGTGAGGTTCTGGATAACATCATCGGGGCGGATATTGCAGAACAAAGCTATTTTCTCACGCATATCCTGAGGGATCTCTCTTTCGCTTCTTAGAACAATAATATCCGGCTGAATACCGATTGAGAGCAGTTCTTTTGTAGAATGCTGAGTGGGCTTGGATTTAAGCTCCTCGGAGCCGGAGATATAAGGCACCAGAGTGACGTGGATATAAGCCACATTATCTCTTCCCTGTTCAGTACCTACCTGACGGATAGCTTCAAGAAAGGGTGTAGATTCAATATCACCGACCGTACCGCCGATCTCAGTGATAACGATATCAGCATTTGCTTCATTGGCAGCGCTGTAGACTTTGTTTTTTATCTCATTAGTGATATGAGGGATAACCTGAACAGTGCCGCCGAGATAATCGCCCCGGCGTTCTTTTGTGATGACGTTCCAGTATATTTTGCCGGTGGTTACATTTGAATGGATGGAGAGATTTTCATCGACAAACCTTTCATAGTGACCGAGATCGAGATCAGTTTCAGCACCGTCATCGGTGACGAACACCTCGCCATGCTGGAAGGGTGACATAGTACCTGGGTCAACATTGATATAGGGGTCGAATTTCTGGATTGTCACCTTATATCCACGCTGCTTAAGAAGTCTGCCCAGGGAAGCGGCAGTAATGCCTTTTCCGAGACCTGAGACCACGCCGCCCGTTACAAAAATGAATTTAGCCATTGCATATGCTCCTTGTAAATAATCTGCCGGAAAACCGGATAAACAGCTTTCCGGCAATATGTCATAATACTGTTACGATGCTTCCCACTCAGCGGAATCATGAAGAGCGTTATAGCCTTCCTCGCCGGTGCGGATCTTAATGACGTTTTCGATATCATAGATGAACATCTTACCGTCGCCGTAATTTCCAGTATAAAGTGCTGCCTTAGCTGCACTGATGACCTTTTCAACAGGCACGGCACAGACTGCGATCTCTGCCTTTACCTTTGGGAGCAGATTCATTTCGACGGTAGTACCACGGTAATAGTTTCTCTGACCGTTCTGCATACCGCAGCCGAGAACATTGGTAACGGTGATACCTTTTACGTCGATAGCTTCCATAGCCTCGATAAAATTCTGGAGTTTCTGCTGTTTGAAAACAACAACGATATTAGTAAGCTTATGACCGGACTTATGGTCATGAGCGGAGTGATCTTCTACGACAAAAGCTTCATCAACAGGAACGGGAGGAGTATCCTGTTCGCCGACCTTTTTGACACTCTTGGCATCGTCCTTTGTATAGCCTTTCATGGAGATATCACCCATTGAAGGAGCGAAGTCAGCGTAAGAGGAAATAAGGCCATGCTCAGTAATATCGAGACCGAGGATCTCTTCCTGTTCAGAAGCTCTGAGGCCGATAGTCTTCTTGATAAGAACGAAAGTAATGATTATAGTGACAGTTGCCCATGAAGCGACAGAAACAAATCCTAAAAGCTGCAAACCGAGCTGTTCAAAGCCGCCGCCGTAGAAAATACCTTCACCTTTTATGCCTCCGCTTTCAAGCTGAATAGCATAACCTGGAGCAGATTCAGTAGCGAAGAGACCAACAGCGATAGTGCCCCAGATACCGTTCATCATATGAACAGCAACTGCACCTACAGGGTCATCAATATGGAGCTTATAATCCAGCAGCCAGACACCGAAGCATACCAGAAGTCCGGAAACGATTCCGACAATGATAGAACCGGCAGCATCAAGCACATCACAGCCTGCGGTAATTCCGACAAGGCCAGCCAGAGAAGCGTTAAGACACATTGAAACATCAGGCTTGCCATATTTCAGCCAGGTGAATATCATACAGGTAACTGTAGCAACAGCAGGGGCGATAGTAGTAGTAACAAATATAGAATCCAGCTGACCTACAGAAGATGCAGCAGCGGGGTTAAAGCCGTACCAG
>CAMNFW010000170.1 GCA_946537565.1 uncultured Ruminococcus sp.
ACCCTCTGCTTGTAAGGCAGATGCTCTCCCAGCTGAGCTAAACCCCCACTTTTTGTCGCTGCGCTCTCTGTGCCTGACGACTTATATATTATATCACGTTATTTTTGATTTGTCAAGGGTTTTTTGAAAATTTTTTTGGATTTTTTTTACTGTTTCAGAATCCTCATGTCAGCTTTAAAAAAATCACGGTATTTAAAGGTTTTTCCTATTTTAACTTAGTGATAATTCTGCTTTCAAAACTGCAAAGACTCTTACTTTACTATATTTCTCCTTCTGCAAATGCTGTGCTGTATAACTATTATTTTCTGGAGGTACTTAATTTGTACAGAAAATCATATGCAATAAAAAACAATCAGCTCTCGGTATCCCGAAAGCTGATCATCTGATTTGTCCCTTACAACAATCATTATGGAATTATTATAATATTCATCCGGCAATGTGTGCAGATATGCCGGGTGATATTATGAACTGATTATGAAAACTGCCAGTAGTCAAAGTTAAGATCTCCGCTGAATACAAAGTACAGATCCTTGCTTCCGGTTACAGGGCTGATAACCGGTACTGTTATCTCGTCCATTTTTCCGCCGGCTGGGATCTCAACATATGTCATTGCTGTTCCTGTGGCTGATCCTGTGCAAACCTTGATGACTGCGCCGTTCTTTGAAGAAGCTCTTACTGTCAGTTTATTTTCTCCGGATGCAAAATCTACTCCACTTGCTTTTAACCAGCTGCCCTTTGTACCGGATACTGTTGTGTCACCAACTCCGCTTACTGCGATGTCCTTTGACTGGTTAGACATTGTCTCTGCCTGTACCTTAGCAAACGGATCAAGTGCTTCGATCTGTGATACGCCCTTCATGTCGCCAGAGCAAGTGATCTTGCCTGTTGAGGCATCATACTTTGCTTCGTTGATCTGAGTTGAACGGTAGTTGCCGTCCTTGTTGATCTTGCCTTCTTTGGTTACTGCATTTACCTCCATGCGAAGTGCCTGCTGACGGCTGTGATAAGCAACATAATATTTGCCCTTGAAATACATGATGGAGTGGTGATTGTTACCGCCGTTGTCTATACGCTGGCTGCCTGTGTTGCCAAATACCATTCCTGCAACATTGCTGCTGGTCCAGGGACCCAGAGGATTCTTTGAAGTCATGTAAACGATATCTGCACTGTTGAATGAAACGCCGTTGATGTTGTTGCCGCCCGGAACATTCCAGTTAGCACAATATGAATAATACCATGTGTCACCGATCTTGATAACGCTTGAATCCTCAAAAAGATAAGGTGTCTCCATTGTCTGAGGTGTTCCGTCAAGTGAGATCATGTCCTTGCCAAGCTTTACAACTCTGCCTGTCTTTGGATTAGCCTTGTCTCTTCCGTCAACACCGCCGCCAAAGAAGAGATAAGCCTCGTCTGTATCGGGATCATAATAAACGCCAGGGTCAAACATCCATACTACATCGCCGCAGTTCGGTGATTTGCTTGTTAAAAGCGCATGACCAAGCGGATCTGTCCAGGGACCTGTGGGGCTGTCAGCTGTGAGTACACCGATACCGCCGCCGCTGTTTGCAAAGTAAAGGAAGAACTTATCCTTGCCGTCAATAGTTTTCCAGCAGGCATCCGGTGCCCATGAGCAAGTTGCCCATGAAGCAGCACCGCCTGTTGTTCTGCCGTTCAATCCTGCCACGGGAATTGCACCGTGGTCAGTCCAGTTTACCATATCAGCTGTTGATACACAGTTGATCGTTCCTACATCGTATGTGTTTTCACGAATCTGTCCGTTACCGTTATACTCAAACGCATCGTTTGTTGTGTAGATATAAAGTCTGTCCTTGTATACCATCCAGCCCGGATCTGCACCGAAACGCTGTGTGGTAAGAGGATTGTTCTCACCATCGTTCTTCCAGCTTGAGCCGACAGTAATGGATTTGAAGAGCTGATCCATTGCAGTTGTGTCGATAACCTTTTCGGCTACCGGAAATTCCTTTATCTTTCCAATCAGATACTCACTCAGAAGTACAAGATCGTTTATCTCATACTTTCCGCTCTGATCTACGTCAGCTGCTGCATTTTCTCTTGTGGAAAGTACAGTTCCTGCAAGACCTTTTCTTGCCAGGATCATGTCATATACGTCGATTCTCTGATCGCCGGTTACATCGCCTATTATAAGCTTTGATGACTGTCCTGCGCCGTCAATTACTGTTCCTGCTACTGCTCCGATCGCTTCGTCAATGTAGAAATTATTTGTTGTGTCATCAGATGTCTCAACATAAATCACCATGTCTGATGCGCCTTCGGGTATCTTATAGTTGGTATTTGCAAGCTGTACCCACTCACCCTTAAAGCCGGTTCCGCTGGCGATCTCACTGTAATAAGTCTTGCCGTCGGTGCCTTTATACTGTAATGTGAACTTAAAATCGGTGGAAGCTGCACCGTCAAAATAACTTACATTTACACTGAAGCTGTATTCCTCGCCGGGTTTGAATACTGCCGGGCTGAGGTTTCTTGAAGTTCCATTCCATGATGCTGTTCTGTTTTCAACAAGAAGCGCTTCCTTGCCTGCATATGCTGTACGTCCGCTGGTAAGAACATCAGCTGCTCCTCTGCCGTCCCATGAATCTAAACTTCCTTCAAAGGTGCTGTGGAAGTACCAACCGTTTTCGTCAGGCTCTATGTTCTTTCCGCCGTAATTTACCTGCGAACCGTCACCCCACTCAGACTGTGGTATCATTGATGTCAGTGTGGTATATGCAAGCTTAGGCTGATTGTTTGAATCGTAAAGAAGTGCATCTGAACCAGCTTTAAGCCATGAATTTGCGTCATTCGGTCCCCAGATACATACTGCTGTTACTCGTCCGTCAGACTTCGGATTGTCATTCCAGTCCATTGCAGCCTGGAATATCCTCTGATACTTGGTTGCCTGATCCTGCAATGTGTATGTCTTATTGCCATTGCCGTCCAGCAGGCTGATATCCAGCTCTGTGATCTGTACATCGCAGCCGATAGACAGGTACTTTTCCATTGCTTCAATGTATGAATCTGTTCCTGCAAATCCTGTTGCATTTGCCGGTACATGAGACTGCATTCCTACTCCGTCAAGAAGTCCTTTCTGATAAAGATTCTTACACATATTGTATATGCAGTCACGCTTATGATCCCAATACTCATTATAATCGTTGTAGTAAAGGTCACAGCCTTCCGGTGCATATTTTCTTGCATAGGTGAATGCCTTCTCTACAAAGCTGTTGTCGCCGTAAATCTGTACCCATGCTGATTTTCCGCCTTGACCCTGAATCTTGCTGTCGCCTGCTTCTCTTGCGCCGCCGTAATTTGCAGTACGGTTGTAGTCATCAGAAACACACTCGTTGCAGATGTCATAAGCATAGAGATTAAGGTCTGGATACTGTGTCTCTATGGCATTGAACATATTCTTGATGTAGCTTTCCATTCTGGCATCCATGGTATTCTTATCTACCCATGCACCATTGTCATTGAAATCAGTCTTGAATACCCATGACGGTGTCTGGCTGTGCCATACCATTGTATGTCCACGAACTGCAATATTATGCTGTATGCAGAAATCAAATATTGCTGCTGCACCTGAAAGTGATACGCCTACGTTATTGCCGCTGCTGGTCGACTTTACCATTGTTCCGTCAGGCTTTGTCTCGTTCTCACACTCGATACTGTTGAAATCCTTGATGATATTGGCTGTGATAGCTGAATTTTTAACTGTTCCGCCGTTAAGAATATTTCCTACACGGAAGTAATCTGCAAATTCATCTTTAAGTCCCTTTTCAGTTGTTGCAGCTGATGCTGTAAGACCGCTGCGCCTTTCTGTAATTGTTACGTCATCAAAAACAAAGTCATTAGTCGAATCAGTTTTTATTGTCAGCAGGAACTCATAGCTGTTCTTTGGTGCAGTGTACTTTGTGCTGATCTCTGTCCACTGTCCGGCTTTTACCTCCTGGGAGGCGATCTCAGAAACTGTCTCCTCATCTGTCTCCTCGTCCTTTGTGAGAAGTGTAAGACGGAAAGTCTCATCTGTTTCACTGTACACCTTAACGCTGTAGTTATACTCAACTCCGCCTACAAGATAAAATCCCTTTGAAGA
This sequence comes from uncultured Ruminococcus sp., assembly GCA_946537565.1. Classification (GTDB taxonomy): domain Bacteria; phylum Bacillota; class Clostridia; order Oscillospirales; family Ruminococcaceae; genus Ruminococcus. The sequence continues at coordinate 4,112 of CAMNFW010000170.1, forward strand.
TGCTGCACCGTCTTCGGTATCGGTTCTTCCGGTTACTGTCATGCCTCTTGTTGCGCCAAAGCCTGTTCCTTCCTCAGCTGTAAGCTGAACAAAATCAGCATTTCCGTACCAGCCGTCATAGTTCGCCTCGAAGCCATTGTACACGACCTCTGCTGCATAGGTCTGAGCTGTTCCCGGAACTATGGAAATAAGACTCATTGCACTGGCAAGAGCTGTTGCCGCTGAGATAAGTTTTTTCATTCTCATGGTTAATATCCTCCTTTTAAATAGTAATTCACATTTCGTTAATATTATTTTATACTATATTCCTTTCCATTTCAACAGATAAAATGATGATTTAGTGGACAATATTATTTTTTTTGAAACATATCATATACTTTCTTTCAATTCTGTACAGTAAAAATATACTATTTATAATATATATTCTTCTTCCTGAGATCCGTGAGGCTGAAATATACTGATTCCAACTCCCCCGTGTGTGCAGAAAAAAATATATGATTTTTTCCATTTTATGTGATATACTATAATCAAGCTAAAGGAAAGAAGTGAATGAAATGTTCGTACATTACAACAAGAATAATAATATGCTCCCGATCAAGATATGGCAGTCCGACCTCAACGCTGTTGGCGAAAAATGTATCGAACAAGCGGAGCATCTGGCTAAACTCCCCTTCGCTCACAAGTGGATAGCTCTTATGCCGGATACCCATGCCGGAAAAGGTATGCCGATCGGCGGTGTTATCGCCTGCGACGGCGCTGTTATCCCTAATGCCGTTGGTGTCGATATCGGCTGCGGTATGGCTTATGTCCAGACTGATATCCCTGCTGAACTTCTCCGTCCGACCGTT
>CAMNFW010000171.1 GCA_946537565.1 uncultured Ruminococcus sp.
ATAATACTCGTATTTTCCGCAGCAAAAACCCAACCGGTCCATATCTCGATGAAAACGGAAACTCCGCTGTTTTTACCTCTAATACCGATAATATCGCCGGAAATACCGGTCTCCGTCTTATGAGCAATTATCAGTGGAGCTGCAATGACAGACCTAATACCGCTCAGGGGCATAATTCTGCCCTCATGGACGATGACGGTAAACTCTATGTTATTTATCATAATAAATTCGACGATAAATATGGATTTCATGAGGTTCGTGTCCACCAGCTCATTATGAATGAGGACGGTTGGATAACCGCTGCTCCTTATGAATACAGCGGCGAAACTCTCTCTGCTAATGGCCACACTATTGATGCCGTAACCGGTGACTATGAGCTGATCTGGCATAATCCTAATCAGAAATTTGTCAATGAAAAATCAGCCGATGTTGAAAAGCCTATTAACATTACCCTTAACGCCGACGGCTCTGTTACCGGCGATATTTCAGCAGAATGGTCCTTCAAGGACGGCTCTCCCTACATGAGCTTCACCTGGGGCGGCGTAACCTACAAGGGTGCTTTCATCGTTCAGAATGATGAGGCTGAAACCCCCGTTCAGAAAATGACCTTCACTGCTACCGGTATAAATATCTGCATCTGGGGCAGCAAAAAATCTGCCTACGATATCTCAGAAGATCTTGTTGACCGTACTTCTGTCGGCAGCAAACTGGTCTATAGTTCAAGCGGTATCCAAAATGATAACATTATTTCAATGATCTCCGGAACTTCTCTGTGCAGCGGTGTTTCATATTTCATCACCAACCGCTTCAATGGCAAAGCTCTTGATATACCCGGCGGTGATACTATCGACGGCACTGCTGTGCAGCAATGGAATCTTACCGCCGGAAGTCATCAGGAATGGCGCATAACTGATACCGGCTCCGGCTGGTGCAGGATCGCTTCAATGAAGGACGAAAACTATTGCCTTGCTGTTGCAGACAGCTCGGCTGAGAACGGTGCTGATATCGTTATCCAGAAATTCAACGGCTCCGATAATCAGCTGTTCAGGCTCATTCAGAAAAACGGAAGCTTCGGTATCGTTTCAAAATGTTCAAACGGCTCCTCCGGCATTGATGTTTACGGCTGGAGCGAAGAAAACGGCGGTGCTATCAAACAATGGAATTACTGGGGCGGAAATTGTCAGCTCTGGAATCTCACCCCTGTATGTCCTGCTGTAAACAACGGATCTTACTCGATCAAAAATGTCAACAGCGGTCTCTGGCTCGGTTTAAATGAGAATCTCAGCGCAATCCAGACCAGTGAACTTACTGCATGGAATATCACAAGTATCGGAACCAATAGTTACTATATCTCCGCTCCCAATGGCAAAGTTTTGACTGTCAAAGACGGCAGCCCGGAAAACGGTGCAGATGTTTACCTCGATGATTACACCGGCAGCGATTCACAGCTGTTCAGCCTCTATGCCAACGCCGACGGAACATACTCTGTTCTCTCCGCTGTTTCCGGTAAAAAATCCAGCTTTGATGTTTATAACATCAGCCTCGATCCCGGTGCAAATATCTGTCAGTGGAGCTTTTGGGGCGGAAACGGTCAGAAATTCATACTCGAACCTGCTGCGATCCAGGCTGATCTCAATGTTAAAGGCGATGTTAACGCTGACGGAAAATGCGATGTCGCTGATCTTGTAATGCTCAGCAAATACCTCCTGACTGAGTCCGCTGATCTCAAAAACCAGGAAGCCGGCGATCTCTGCGCCGACAGACGTATCGACACCTTTGATCTCATTGCACTAAGAACGCTTCTCATTACAAAATAACTGCATTTATCACACTTTAGACAGCTGCCTGATTATTTTTTTCAGGCACTGTCTTATTTTTTTACAAAATATCAGATTTGCTCTTGAAATTTTTCCTGAAATGTATTATCATATACTTATGAATAGTTAAATTTATATGTATGAAAGGATAATTTATGGAAGAAAAAAATCAGGTAAATCCACTGGGGACGGCTCCGGTATCGTCGCTGATGTTTAAATTCGCTATCCCAAGCATAATCGGAATGCTGGTCAGCGCCCTTTACAATATTGTAGATCAGCTGTTCATCGGACAAGCTGTTGGTCCTCTCGGAAACGCTGCGACCAATATCGCATTCCCGTTTACCACCGCCTGTATGGCAGTTGCGCTTCTCCTCGGAATCGGCGGTGCTTCATGCTTTAACCTGACAATGGGCATGGGGCATACAAAGCGTGCCGGGTTTTTCGCCGGAAATTCAATTACAATGCTGATCGCCAGCGGACTGGTCATCAGTACGGTCACTCTTGTTTTCTTAACTCCCCTGCTCAGGATCTTCGGTTCGCCGGATGATGTTCTCCCCTACGCTCAGGAATATGTCAAAGTCACTGCTTTAGGCTTTCCCTTTCTCATTCTTACCACCGGCGGCGGTCATATCGTAAGAGCTGACGGCAGCCCTCAGATGACCATGATCTGCAATGTCACAGGCGCTCTTATAAATACTGCTCTTGATGCTCTTTTTGTACTCGGTTTCGGCTGGGGAATGAAAGGCGCTGCTGCTGCTACTGTTATCGGTCAGTTCATCTCAGCTGCTCTTGTGATCATATATATGACAAGATTCAAAACCGTTAAGCTCAGCCTGGAACACTACATGCCTAAAATCAAAACTATCTTAAGAATCTCTTCTATCGGCATGGCTTCATGCTTCAATCAGATCGCTATTGCTATTGTTCAGATCGTTCTCAATAACTCCCTTAAGCATTACGGTGCATCGTCTGAATACGGCGCTTCTGAGCCGATCGCTGTGGCTGGCATCGTCATGAAAGTCAACATGATAGTATTCTCTATCGTCATCGGTCTTGCCCAGGGTACTCAGCCTATTGAAAGCTTCAACTATGGCGCAAGAAAGTTTTCAAGAGTAAGAAAAGCCTATAAACTCGCTGTTTTAGTAGGCGCTGGAATTTCAATAATCGCATTCATTATGTTCCAACTCTTTCCACGTCAGATACTCTCGGTTTTCGGCAAAGGCTCCGATACATATTTTGACTTTGGTGTAAAGTTTTTCCGTATCTTCCTGTTCTTCACCTGGATAAACTGTTTGCAGCCTATCACCTCTACTTTTTTCACTTCTATCGGAAAACCTATAAAAGGTGTCTTCCTTTCGCTCACCCGTCAGATCTTGTTTTTTATTCCTATCCTCATAACTCTGCCGCTTATTTTCGGCATAGACGGCATAGTTTATACCGGACCTATAGCTGACTGCCTCTCAGCAGTTGTTGCAATTTCTATGGCCGCCTTTGAATTCAAGCAAATAAAAATTCTTGAACAAAATACCCTGAAGGAGGGATAATTACGCTCCACAAAAACGGTTCAAGCAGACTCGATATCACTTATTTCCCGGAAATTTCTCCGTCTCCCGACAACCTGATAGTCTGTTTTTCTGACAGCAATATGCTAACACGCAATAACTCCGATCAGCCGTTTCCCACTCTGAATGAGATCTCAGGAGCCGCTGATTTCAGGTATTGCTTTTCAGTTGACGGAAACAAATACTTTCTTGCTGATATTGCTCCTGAAATTATTCCTGCCGGCTTTTCGTTCCGAAACATCAGAGAGCTTCGCCGCAGCAGCGATTTTTCCAGACTTAATACCATGATCATGTTCACTGCTTATCACCTACACTGCTGGTATTCAAACAGCCGGTTCTGCGGAAAATGCGGCTCAAAAAATGTTCCCTATACTAAAGAAAGAGCCTTGATCTGCTCTCACTGCGGAAAAATAACCTACCCACGACTCAATCCTGCGGTTATTGTAGGTGTCGTCAGCGGCGACAGACTGCTCATAACAAGATATGCCGAAAACCGTGGAGTGCGGTCTGCCGCCCTTGTAGCCGGTTATACTGAGATCGGTGAGACTCTGGAAGAAACCGTTCAGCGTGAGGTAATGGAAGAAGTAGGTCTGAAAGTTAAAAATATCCGCTATTACGCTTCCCAGCCCTGGGGTTTCTCTCAGGGTATACTTGCAGGTTTCTTCTGTGAGACCGACGGCTGCGATACCGTTAAGCTTGATGAAACTGAGCTATCCAGTGCTGTCTGGACTGAAAGAGAAAATATTACCGGTCAGCCTGATGACTACAGCCTCACCCATAATATGATGATGTATTTCAAAAAATACGGTTTAAAAACATAACTAAAAACAGTTAAAATATAAATTTATATTTCAGCTATTGATTTATAAGACAAACTATGGTATAATTTCTGTATATGAGCATTGTTTTTAATGATCATCAGCTGAATATTCTGGGGTATAGCCAAGCGGTAAGGCACAGGACTTTGACTCCTGCACTCGTGGGTTCAAATCCCGCTGCCCCAACCATCTGCGTCTCGGCATTTTTGTGTCGGGGCGTTTTTTTATCATATTGCAGATCAACAGTTTAGTTATAATAGCCAAATATAAAATGTATATATCACAGTTTTTCGGGATATCAAAGTCTGACTATCAGCGATTTTTTGTCAGATTCACCAAAAATTTTCGTTCATATTAATGTAGTGTTGATTTTTTTCATTTAAAATGTTATAATAATTGTAATGTATTCATTTTTTCTTAAAAAATGTGGAGTGAGATATTATGAGATTAAAAAAATGCCCGGAAGGACATGGCTATGACGCTGAAAAATATGACAGCTGCCCTGTCTGTGAAAAGCAAAAGGCTGGAAAAAGAAAGACGAAAGTTGTAAAAGTCAAGGCCGTTAAAAAGCCTCTGAATCCTACTGTAGTTCAGGATAATAAGAATGAGGAGCTTGCTGATATCATTATGGGTGCTATTCCTGAGGAGCTGAGGGATAAATACAACAACATTGAAGATGTTGTTGCTGCCCTGAACAACGGTAATTCTCCCGAAGCTGCGCCTGTGAACAAGCCTGCTGAGACTGCTAAAGCTCCCGAAGC
>CAMNFW010000172.1 GCA_946537565.1 uncultured Ruminococcus sp.
TTAAAATATGAAGTTACAGACAATTTATAAAGCGGACATTAACCGTGATATCAACGGTGTTGTTAAAGTTACACAGAACGATGAAAGTTCGCTTGAACAGGAACTGAGAGAATACATTATAACCAAAGAGCTTCACCGGCATTTCAGTACATTCCTGACACGCTACGAAGCATCTTTGGATAAGACGACTGATAAAATTGGTGTATGGATATCCGGATTTTTCGGAAGCGGTAAATCTCATTTTCTGAAAATTCTATCGTATCTGTTTGAAAATCCCGTAGTTGCCGGAAAGCACGCTGTGGATTATTTTGCAGATAAATTTGATGACCCTATGATGTTCAGCAGACTTGAACGCTGTGTCAAAGTACCCACAAGAACGATACTCTTCAACATTGATTCAAAGAGTCCGCTTACAAAAGATAAAACGGCTATTCTTCGTGTATTTGCGAAAGTGTTTTATGAACACCTGGGCTTTTACGGAAATGATCTTAAGGTCGCAAAGCTGGAACAGTTCATTGCAAAAACCGGAAAAACAAAAGAATTCAGAGAAGCTTTTGAGAATATTAACGGCGGCTCATGGGAGGAATCAAGGGATTCCTTTACATTCTTTGAAGATGACATTGTTGAGGCGATGACAACATCTCTTGGAATCAGTGAAACTGCTGCACGGAACTGGTTTAACGGAGAAGATGAGGTCGGACTAAGCATCGAGCAGCTTGTTAAAGAGATAAAGGAATATATTGACAGTCAGGGTGAGCAGTTCCGTCTGATGTTTATGATAGATGAGGTAGGTCAGTATATTGGTTCTGATTCGGATCTGATGCTGAATCTGCAAACCATAGTTGAGGAGATTGGTACAAAATGCAGCGGCAGAGTATGGGTAATGGTCACCAGTCATGAAGCAATAGACAGCGTTACAAAGATAATCGGAAACGACTTTTCTAAGATTCAGGGAAGATTCAATACCCGTCTGAGTCTTTCTTCTTCATCTGTTGACGAGGTCATAAAGAAGCGTATCCTTGCAAAAACAGATGCAGCCGAAAATGTTTTAAGATTGCAGTATGAGAAAAATCAGGCTGAAATACGCAATCTCTTCTCCTTCAATGATGCTGTTAAGGATTTGAAAGGATATGCAGGTGAGGAAGAGTTTGTTGATACATATCCATTTGTACCGTATCAGTTCAGATTGATGCAGACTGTTCTTGCACAGATAAGAAAACATGGCAGCTCAGCAAAGCATCTTTCAGGCGGAGAGCGCTCAATGCTGTCAGGATTTCAGGAAGCTGCACAGACAATACAGGAAAAGGACGAGTATGCTCTGATTCCATTCAGCCTTTTCTATGATACTGTCCATACATTTCTTGAAAGCTCAGTCCGCCGGGTTATAGACCGCTGTCAGACCGCTGCTGACAATAAAGACGGCATTGAACAATACGATGCAGAAGTATTGAAGCTTCTGTATCTTATACGCTATGTTGATAATGTCAAAGCGAATCCTGACAATATTACTATCCTGATGATAGATGATATAAGGGCAGATAAGATCACCATGCGCCAGACAATTCAACGGTCACTTGACAGACTTGTATCACAGAATTCTGTTTCCCGTACAGGCGATACCTATACTTTCCTGACGGATGATGAGCAGGATATTGCAAGAGATATTCTCAGCACACCTGTCAACAGTGCAGATGTAACGCTTGCGATCGGAGATGTGATCTTTAATAAGCTTTATGTAAGTAAAGAGTTCCGCTATGGAAAATATTATTTTGCCTATGACCGCCAGATAGATGAAACACCTATCGGTCAGACGATGGGAAAAATTATGCTCCAGTTTATTACAGCTGCATCTGAGATTTACAGCACTGATGATAATATATTCCAGCTTAAATCCGGAGCTAATAATGCGGTTATGATAGTTCTTTCTGATAGCTTGCCATATTTTGAAGAGCTGGAATATGCAATGAAGATACGAGATTATGTTAAGGGAAAGAATGTGGCACAGCTGCCGGAAGCAATTCAGTCGATTATCCGCAGCCGCATTACTGAGGCTTCTGCACATGAAAAGGAAGCTGAAAGACTGATCGCACAGGCGATCTCTGACAGCCGTATCTATGCAGCCGGGGAACGCTTGAATCTTCGTATTTCTTCGGGTAAGGACAGAATTGATCAGGCGCTGTCGGCATTGATAGAAAGTGTTTATACAAAGCTGGGATATATTCGTAAAAACTATGACAGCGATGCAGAACTTAGCGAGATTTTTTCCGGCACAGATGATCAGATGAGCTTTGACGGTGCAGGAAATGCAAATTCTGATGCGGTCAGGGAAATAACAGAGTATCTTCTTCGCCGGAAGGAACATGGGCTTCCTGTTTCTATGGGTGATATTCAGCGGAGATTTTCGGATATCCCATATGGCTGGCGGGAAATCGACATTGCTGCTGTCGCTGCTAAAATGATCGCAGACGGCAAAATTTCACTGAAATACGCCGGCAAAGTGATACCGGCATCAGATAAAAATCTGCCGGATTATCTGCGCCTCAGGACTGAAACAGACAAGGCTGTAATAAGTTTTCGTATTACACCTCCTGTGGCGCTTATAAAGAAAGTGCGAGACTTCCTGAGTGAATATTTCAACTGCGGGATCGGTACTGTTCCTGACACTGAAAATGAACTGATAACATACATAACGAATAAGTTCACAGAACAAAGTGAAAGTATGAACAGACTGCTCACTGAACAATATTCAGGTCATAACTATCCGGGAAAACAGAGCGTTGAACAAGGTGTAAAACTCTGCGGCGACCTTCTTGTAAATAAAAATGACAGCATTGCACTTATGGAGCAGGCAGTGAAAATGCAGGACGATCTCCTTGACAACGCTGAGGATATTTCAGATGTACTTACATTCTTCCGAATTCAGCAGCAGATCTATGATAAGGCACAGGATAAATATAACTCTGTTATGGCGGAAATAGAATATTTCAGTGAAGAGCAGGGTGCTTTAACGATTCTCTCCAGAATAAATGAGATCCTAACAAGTGCTAAGCCTTACCGCCGGATTTCTGAGCTTCCGGAGCTTACACGGAGCATACAGGAGGTTTATGACAGACTTCTGAACGAAAAGCGTGAGGAAGTATATGCAGTGATCAGTGCTGCTATGGATGAAATACATCAGACAGCCAATGTTGAGCAGGAATATTTTGTTCGCAAATCAGACGCTGAACTTGAAGATAAAAAGAAAAGTGCTGAACAATCTTATAAATTGACTGCACTTGATGCAATGAAAATACAGATCGCAAACATCAGACAAAGATATCTGCAAAAGATCGTAACGGCGGAACCAAACGTTGATACAGTCACCATTGACCGCTGCACAGTCTGCCATACCATGAAGCTGCAAAGCGAGACTGATATTGATTCATACCTTGCAGAAATAAAGAAAAAACTCATGGAGAGGCTTGAAGGTCACGATGTTCTGCATATTATCTGAGGTATATAAAAAAGCTGTTATTGAAACCACTGACGGTTAAAACATTACAATCAGCAAACAAGACTGGCGCAGCTTTGAAACAAAATGGGATTTGAAGTATACCCATTGATTAAATGGAGGTGAACATGGGTAAACTAATATCTGAAAAATACGCTGCCTGGGAACAAGAATGCGAATCCCGTTTCCAGAAGCTTAAACATAACGAAGAAAAACTCAACCGCATTTTCATCGGCATTTATGGCTTGCAGGACGAGCTGTCACCAGAAGTCCAGGACAAAGATGTGACCGTTCGCCGTGCCGATCTCAACCGTGAGATCAAAAGCCTGATCTCCTATGCCGTGGGCTGCCTGTTCGGGCGGTATTCTGTAGATACCAGGGGACTATGCTATGCAGGCGGCGAGTGGGACGAGCGCAAGTACAAAACAATTATCCCAGTTGCTGACAACGTTCTGACTATCTGCGATGACAATTATTTCGAGAACGATCTGACTGCCCGTGTTATTGATTTTGTGGCAAAAGTCTACGGAGAGGATACACTGGAGGACAATCTTAAATTCATCGCAGACGCCCTCGGCGGCAAAGGTTCACCCCGTGAGGTTCTGCGTAATTATCTGCTGACCGGATTCTTTGCAGATCATTGCAGAATTTACCAGAAACGTCCGATCTACTGGCTTTTCAGCTCCGGAAAAAAACATGGCTTCAAAGCTCTTGTCTATATGCACCGCTGGAAAAAAACTACTGTTGCAACTGTCCGCACAAACTATGTTCATGAGATGCAGGAGCGTTACCGCACACAGCTTTCGCTCCTTGATGATCAGATTCAGCAGGCTGCTGCAAATGATCTTGTCAAGCTGAAAAAACGTCAGGAGAAGCTCACTGCTCAGCTTGCTGAAATAAATGCCTATGAGGAGAAACTGCATCATCTCGCTGATATGATGCAGAGTATTGACCTCGATGACGGCGTGAAGGTGAACTATGCCAAATTTGCAGATATACTGGAGAAAATTAAATGACGGCAGATAATATAGCAGCTTCACTTCGTAAACAATTTGCTCAGCCGCTGAATGATTGCTATAAACGCAGGATTGTATTCTGGTATGACTCTGAGAGAGAATACGAGTCCATGCTTGATGAGCTTGATCTTCCGAATGTGAAGCTCCTGCGCCTTGCGTTCAAGTCTGTCATGAAGCGTCGTATCATTCCGACAAATCCTGTCGATCAGGCTGACCGTCCGAAGTCGGTGCAGTTCATCGGAAACTACTATAATGCTGAGGAGATAAAGCAGCTCATCGACTTCACAAAGGACGATCCGCTGCACATCGTAATCATTATAGCTGCATATTATGGACTCTGCCGCAGCGACCTCCCGAGTGCTTCCGAGAACAGCTGAACGATGTTTGGTTCGATGTGCCTGATGTGCTGACTA
>CAMNFW010000173.1 GCA_946537565.1 uncultured Ruminococcus sp.
GATGATTTTCCGCCGGCACTGTACATAGAGTAGCTGCCGATTTTAATTTTCTTGCGGCTGGTGATCTTATCGCTGATTTTTTCGCTGCCGATATCGTCAAGACGAGCGTCAAGGGCTTTGAATTCATCAGCTGTTGCAGCATCAGAGCTTCCGGTGCAGCCGGATACACAGACGTATGTAAACTGGAAGTCCTCGCCGAGAGACTGTGCAAGCTCATCGTGACAGCTTTTAAGGTATGCAGCAGTATCCTCAAAGCCGGCTGATTCGCAGTAATAATCCAGATATACGGGATAATAGGCAGACTTCAGCACTTCCTCGTCCTGGTTATTCAGGGCATAGAGGTAATCGCTTATCTTGTAGATCTCCGGGAATTTACCGTCAGTTTCAGTGAAAAAGCGGTTGTCGAACTCGATCTCAGTGCGGACGCCGCTGTCATAGTCCGGGGTAAGATCAGTAATAGTTGCGCCGTAGGGCATATCGCCGGCGCTGACATTCGGGAGATTATCATTGGAGCCGATAAGCTCGGTGCCTTTGTTTCCGCATGAAGGCAGACACAGCAGCATTGCAGCGGCAAGTATACAAGTTAAACATTTTTTCATAATATCTCTCCTTTAGCCAAAGGTATAATACTTTCCGTCTTTTTTGGCAAAAAGTATATCGAAGGTGCTGACTATGAGGTGTTCATTTCCGTCCTCACCCTGAGCCATTATGTAGAAGGTGAAGTAGTCAAGTTCGTCAGCATCATTTTTAAGCTCATTATAGTAATCTCTCTGGAAAACCTCGTCCAGATAAGAGAGGAAGTTTTGAATGCGGCTGTCAGCAGTCTCTCCCTCAGAAAGCTCAAGAGCCTCGCCACGGATCCTGGTAATAGTAAAATCGCCGGTATATTCATTGCTGCCGGTCTCTTCGTCCATTTCATCAGGATAATGACCGGTTATTTCAGTGATCATATTATTTCTCAGGTCAGTGCAGTGACCTTCAAAGGAAGTTTCCATGCCGTAGCCGTAGTCACGCTGCAAAAACTCCTCGAAATATTTGGCATAGCTGGGATAGAGCATATCCTTGTAGGTATCGTAGTCACGGTTCTGGAAGCAGGTGAAATATTTTTCAAGCTCCAGCATAAGCTCAGTGGAGACCTCAGCTTCATCGTAATAAAGCTTGATACCGCTTTTGCTGTAGCGATAGGAACCCAGGTCATAGTCTTCTGCGCCTTCTTCCGGCTCAAACACCTGGCTGACACCGTTTTCAGAAATAACGATATCACTGGGCAAACCGGCTTCGCTGCTCTGGGAGGAGCTTTTTTTGCTTCCGCAGCCTGAGACTGACAGACACATGATCAAAGCAGCACTGGCTGCGATTATTTTTTTAAACATAATTATTCTCCATTGCAAAAGCTGATATAAAGGATTAAGACTTTTATTACAGCTATGGTTGAATCATGGCTCAGCTGACAACGTTCAGACCTTTGTCCGATGCCCACTGCTGAACTGCTGAACCTGCCGGTGCATATACAACTAAGTCAGGCAGGTCTTCCAGTCCCCATGCAGAGTATTCCAGATCAGGGTTGTTGATATGCAGAGCAGTAAGGCTTTCACAGGCGGTGAAAGCTTCCTCCTGGATATAATTCACGCTTGCAGGTATATTCAGCTCAGTGAGGCTGGTGCAGGCAACAAAAGCGCCACGGTCAATGCCAGTCAAAGCTTCCGGAATATTTATGGAAGTCATAGAAGAGCAGTCCATGAATGCACACTCACCGATAAGAGTAACGGTTTCCGGAAGAGTGACAGATGTTATGTCGTAATGGGCTTCAAAAGCATAATAACCGATCTCAGTGACAGGTACGCCTTCCAGCTGATCCGGAACGGTAATATCCTTGTCTTTTCCGGTATATTTTGTAATTACAGCCTTTCCGTCAATTATCTCATATTCAAAGTCGGTGCTTTCCTCGATATCACGCTGACGTTCGGTGGGTTTTTCGCTGAGGATATTGCCCTGCGGGTCGATGATAAGGGGTTTGGTTTCAGTTTCAGTGACTGGTGCTTCTGTAGTTGGTTCAGCTACGGTGGAGGAAATTTTTTTGCCGCAGCCGGTGAAGAGGATGAGTGAAGCGGCAGACACAAGAGATACAGACAGTAAAAATCTTTTCATTTTATTCTAACTCCAGGATTTGCAGAAATTATGATAAATATGTGAATATTAAGCGAAATGCTCAGCGGTAAACTATTAACCCTTTGCTCTGAGCTTTGCACGCTGAGTGTTGCTGAGAACACGCTTTCTGATTCTCAGTGAAGAAGGAGTAACTTCCAGCAGTTCGTCGTCAGCAAGGAATTCAAGGCAGTCTTCAAGACTGAGTATCCTTGGGGGGACAAGTCTTAAAGCGTCATCACTTCCGCTGGCACGGGTATTAGTGAGGTGCTTTCTCTTGCAGACATTTACAACCAGGTCTTCGGTCTTAGGTGAAGCGCCGACGATCATTCCCTCGTAAACAGGTGTGCCGGCAGGTATAAAGAGCTGACCTCTTTCCTGGGCGTTGAACAGACCGTATGTAACAGCCTCGCCAGTCTCGAATGAAACCAGTGAACCGGTGTTTCTGCGCTCGATATCGCCCTTGTAAGGCTGGTAGCCGTCAAAAACATGGCTCATGATACCCTCGCCCTTTGTATCTGTGAGAAATTCACTCTTATAGCCGAAAAGACCTCTTGCAGGAACGAGAAATTCAATACGCATACGGCTGCCCTGTGGGTGCATAGCCACCAGCTCGCCTTTTCTTGTGCCCATTTTTTCCATTACAGAGCCAACACAATCCTCCGGCACGTCTATGACCATTCTCTCAATAGGTTCAAGCTTTCTGCCGTCCTCACCAGTTTTATAGAGGACTCTCGGAGTTGATACAGCCAGCTCATAGCCTTCACGGCGCATATTTTCGATAAGTATGGACAGGTGCATCTCGCCACGGCCGGCAACACGGAAGGAATCGGTGCTGTCTGTTTCCTCAACACGAAGGGAAACGTCCTTGAGAAGCTCACGGAAAAGGCGCTCTCTCAGCTGACGGGAAGTAACAAACTTGCCTTCTTTTCCGGCAAATGGAGAGTCGTTTACGGAGAAGGTCATTTCAACAGTAGGTTCACTGATCTTAACGAAAGGCAGAGGTTCAGGACAGTCAGTTGCACAGATAGTATCGCCGATAGTAATGCCCTCAATACCGGAGATCCACACGATATCGCCCATAACAGCTTCCTGTACGGGAACACGGTTAAGTCCCTGTATCTGGAGAAGTGAAACGATCTTGGAGTTATAGTTGTCTTTGCTGCCGGTGTAATCGCAGACAGTTACCTGCTGATTGACCTTGATGCTTCCTCTTACGATACGACCGATGCCGATACGTCCGACATATTCATTATAATCAATGGAGGAGATGAGCATCTGAAGGGGATCAGTTTCACTGCCGTGAGGCGGTTCGATGTAGTCAACAATAGTATCGAAAAGCGGCTTAAGATCGGTTCCGGCTTCGTACTGGCTGAGGGAAGCAGTGCCGCTTCTTCCGGAGCAGAAGAGGATAGGGCTTTCCAGCTGTTCTTCGCTGGCATCGAGGTCAAGGAGAAGCTCCAGGACTTCATCTCCTATCTCGTCAAGACGGGCATCAGGACGGTCTATCTTATTGACAACAACAATGATCTTGTGGCCCATTTCCAGTGCCTTTGACAAAACAAAACGGGTCTGGGGCATAGGACCTTCCGCAGCATCGACCAGCAGCAGAACACCGTCAACCATTTCCAGTACACGTTCTACCTCGCCGCCGAAATCAGCATGGCCGGGAGTGTCGATGATATTGATCTTAATGTCATTGTACATAACAGAAGTATTTTTAGCGAGGATAGTGATACCTCTTTCACGCTCGATATCGTTAGAGTCCATGACTCTTTCAGCAACAGCCTGGTTCTCACGGAACACACCGCCCTGCTTTAGCATCTCGTCAACGAGAGTGGTTTTTCCGTGGTCAACGTGGGCGATAATTGCGATATTTCTCAAATCATTCCTAATCATAAACATTCCTCCGCAGTTAAACAGAACTTCCTCCATAACCCCTATAAGAAAGGGCGATTGGATATTATTGATATATATAAATAAAAAAATTTAGCTGACTACCTTGAATCTTGCCGGCATTTTGCTGCAAAGCAGATTCAGCAGATCATTCGGACTGCCCTCAGCGATATCTCTTGCATGGAAGGTGATCATTCTGTTGGCATCGGTGTAAAGTAAAAAGTAACTATTTTTGTATTTGCCTTTTACAAGCCGGGAATAGGGCAGCTCGATGTGTTCATTCATAGCTGTGCCGACGGTATCGCTGATCATAGAATCGCTGCTGAAAACCAGGGTCTCGACCTGATCCGGACAGATACTCACGGCTTTATTGTAGAGTATATTCGGCATACGGCATAATCTTACCAGGAAGAAAATCCCGAAGGAAAGCAGCAGCAGATTGAATACAATGTCAAAAAAACCGGATTCGCCCACGCTTATCAGCAGCAGTGCAGAGAGAATATTCACCAGCTGAAGAAGAATAAGGACGCTCCATGCAACAACGAAAACGTAAGTTGCAGGTCTGCTCCACCATAGTTTTTTATAGCTTTCCAGATCCGGGCGGGATATAACCTTGAACATATACAGCAACTCCTATACATTTATTCACACTATTCAGATCTTTTAATGCAAAAGCTCTTTTTGTCCCTACATAAAAAAGTCCTTGCAGTGTTATGCAAGGTTGTTATGTCAAATCAATAAATAACGCCCCGACATAAATCAGGGCGTTGGTGGGAGAGGATGGATTCGAACCATCGAAGCTGAAAAGCAACAGATTTACAGTCTGCCCCCTTTGGCCACTCGGG
>CAMNFW010000174.1 GCA_946537565.1 uncultured Ruminococcus sp.
TATCGGTATGCTCTATCTACAGCGGAATGATGCGGAAAATGCCCTTTTGTGGTATGGAAAGGCTATCGACGAAAAAATGAACTACGGCGGTGCTTTGGGAGGTGCTGCCATCGCTCATCTCCTGCTCCATAATTTTCAGCAGGCAGAAGAGTTTTACCGGGCTGCTATCCTTAACGGTGCAGGTTCAGATGCCGGATATATTAAATATTATCATGATGTTAAGGAGACTGTTAAGGCTGAAAAATTTACAGGAAAACATAATGATCCTGATGATCTTCAGCAGCCTGATGTCAATTAAGGAGGAATAATTATGAGACTCAGAAGTATCGCCGCCGCAGCTCTTGCACTTTGCATCTCAGGCAGCGCTATGACGTATTATTCACCTGCCTTAAGCGATCTTCACATAACTGCTGATGCAGCAGAAGCTTGCTATTCTTTTGATATTAATACCTATACCCTTAAGCTTAAAGGTCAGGTCGATTATAAGTCCCTTGATAGATTTGCAATGAAAGACAGCGTAAGGATAATTACCGCCGAGCCGGGAACTGTGCTTCCGGAGGATTGCTCAAAATTGTTCAGCAGTTATACGAAATGCCAGTCTATCGACCTTTCCGGCGCCGACACAAGCAATGTTAAAAACATGAAAGAAATGTTTTCGGGTCTGGAATCCCTTGTATCCCTTGATGTCAGCGGCTTCAATACAAAAAATGTCACGGATATGAGCTATATGTTCAATAAATGCAAGTCTCTGACAGCTCTTGACCTGAGCAGCTTTGATACAAGAAATGTCACGGATATGAGCTATATGTTCAGTTATTGCCAGGAACTGACTTCCCTTGATCTGAGCAGGCTAAACGCATATAATGTCAGCAGCATTTACCATATGTTCGAGTATTGCAGTAAGCTTAAGGAGCTTAAACTGGACGGCATAAATACAAAAAATATAACGGATATGTCGGGTCTGTTCCGAGACTGTGAGAGCCTTGTTTCCCTTGACCTCAGCGGTTTCAATACAAGCAGTGTTGAGAATATGGCTCAGATGTTTGCAAATTGCCGGTTTCTGAAAAATGTCGATCTGAGCAGCTTTGATACCAGCAGGGTCACAGCTATGAATTCTATGTTTAACGGCTGCTACGCTCTTGAAGTGCTTGACCTCAGCGGCTTTGATACCAGCAGTACGGAAAATATAAGCGCTATGTTTATGTGGTGTTCATCTTTGGAATATCTCGACCTTAGCAGCTTCGATACAAGAAATGTAACAATGATGGATTCCGTGTTCTGGGGCTGTGATTCCCTGCGCTCAGTTGATTTAAGCAGCTTCAATACCAGCAGTGCTGTAAATATAAGCGGTATGTTTCTTGGCTGTAAATCGCTTAGATCAGTCGATCTGAGCGGCTTCGATACCAGCAGTGTCAAGACCATGAGCAGGCTGTTTGAAGATTGTTATTCACTTGTATATATTGACCTTAGCAGCTTTGATACCAGCAGTATAACCGATATCTATAATATAAACAGTATGTTTGAGAACTGTTCTTCGCTTACAGCTTTGAAGCTGGGCGGTAATTTTGGAAATATCACAGAGGAGCTTATGCTTGTGAACGGCAAGGGCTGGGCAAATGTCAATGCCCCTGCAACGGTTGTCAGCGGTGAAGGTGAATATGCGGTCTTTGAAAATTCCGGAGAAAATACCTATATCCGTGCTGTTCAAAAAGGCGATATCAATGGCGACGATGATGTGAATGTTGCTGACCTTGTGGCTTTAGAACAGCATCTTATCGGTGACAGGAATGCGCTCGTAATGAATCTTGCAGCAGCTGATATCTGTGAGGACGGTAAGGTAAATACCTACGACTTGATCGCCCTGAGACAGCTTCTGGCTGAGGTAAATATTTCGTGATTTTTATATTCAGTCAGTTGCCTCTGACTGCTGATCCTTAAACTCTGAAAGGGGAGCGTGAGATAAATATGTATAAAGCTTTATATAGAAAATGGCGGCCGCTTACCTTCGATGATGTCATTTCTCAGGAGCAGGTCACCGAAACTCTTAAAAATCAGATCATCAGCGGAAAAACCGGTCACGCTTACCTCTTTACCGGCTCAAGAGGCACCGGTAAAACTACCTGTGCAAGAATCTTTGCAAAGGCTGTAAACTGCCCTAATTCTAAGGACGGAAGCCCTTGCCTTGAATGTGATATCTGCCGTGATGCCGACAGCGGTGCGCTTACCGATATCATCGAAATGGACGCTGCTTCCAATAACGGTGTCAGCGAAATAAGAGATATCCGTGATGAGGTGAATTACTTCCCGGAGCGTGGAAAATACAAAGTGTATATTATTGATGAGGTGCATATGCTCTCTATCAACGCCTTCAATGCCCTGCTCAAAACCCTCGAAGAACCACCGGAACACGTTAAGTTCATTCTCGCTACCACTGAACTGGATAAAGTCCCGGCTACCATTCTCTCCCGCTGCCAGCGATATGACTTCCGCAGGATAAGACCAAAGGATATCGCTAAGCGCCTGAAATTTATCGCCGCCCAGGAACAGCTGGAGCTTACTGAGGACGGCGCTGAGCTTATTGCTGTAATCGCTGACGGCGGTATGCGTGATGCGGTCTCTCTGCTGGATCAGTGCGCTGTCACCGGCGGAATAATTGACGCCCAGAAGGTCTCTATGATATCCGGTATCGCCGGAAGAGATTATATCTATGACCTCCTGGAGGCTATGGATAAGGGCGATACCGCCAGCGCTCTTTCAATTACAGGCAGTCTCTATGATATGTCAAAAGACCTGACTAAGCTTTGTGAAGAGCTTATCAATCAGCTCAGAAATATCCTCCTCCTTCGGGTCTCTCCGAATATTGCCGAGAATATGATAATCTGCATTCCGGAAGAGCTTGACAGGCTGAGAGCTATGGCTGAAAAATCCGATGTCCAGCTTATTATGGAACGGATAGAGCTGCTCCAGAATGGCTACGATAAAATGAAAAGAGCTATGAATAAACGGGTGGAATTTGAAATGACCCTCATAAGAATTTGCGGAAATCTAAAAAATTCCGCTGAGGGTATTGACAATTCTGAAATATATGATAAAATAAAACAGTTGGAGGATAAGCTCAATAATCTCCCAAAGAACGGCGGCGCTGCGCCTAAAGAACGTGAGGTTCTGTCCGCTGTTCCGCCTTCTAATCCCGATGAGCCTATACCCTCAGTAGAAATTGACCCCAAAAAACTCGCTAAGGACAGCAGTGAGCTTGAACCCGTTCAGCGATGGGATGAGATCATGAAACGTTTCAGAGAAGTGAGACCTGCTATGGCTGGCTGCCTCGACGGTTCAAGAGCCGGCACTAAAGGTAATGTGCTGGTGATTTTTACTCCTAACCGCTTCTTCATTCCGCTCCTGCGAAGCGATAAGGACAGCGCTATCGCCCTCAGCAGAACTATATATGACTTCCTCGGAAAAAAATATTCCCTCCGTGGAATCTGTACCACCAGCGAGGCTGAACAGCGTAATATTGCTGAACAGCTCCTTCAAAAAGCCCGGAACAGCAGTATCGAAACTGCTGTTGAAAATGGGAACCACTGACTTCGTCAGTTGACCCGTATATATCATTTATTTTAATAAAGGAGATATTATCATGAAAGCAAGAATACCAAAGAATATCAACGGCGGCGGCGCTCAGAATATGAACCAGATGATCAAGCAGGCTCAGAAAATGCAGGATCAGATCACTGAGCTTCAGGAGGATATCGAAGCCCGTGACTTCTCTGCTACTGCCGGCGGCGGCGCTGTTGAGGTCGTTCTTACAGGTAAAAAAGTCATCAAGTCCCTTACCCTTAAGCCTGAGATCGTTGACCCTGAGGATATCGAAATGCTCCAGGATCTTATCATCAGCGCTGTTAATGAGGCTGTTAATAATATCGAGACCACTACTGAGGCTGAAATGAGCAAGATCACCGGTGGAGTTTCTCTCCCCGGACTTTTCTGATAAGTAATGGCTGATCATAACGCTCTTCCGCTGGTGGTTCTGGCAGAAAAGTTCGCTTCACTGCCCGGCATCGGTATGAAAACTGCCCAGAGACTGGCTTATCATGTCATGTCTATGGACAGCGATTATGTCGAGGAGTTTGCTCAGGCTCTTATTGATGCTAAACAAAAGGTCCATAAGTGCAGTGTCTGCTGCAACCTCACGGAAAGAGATGTCTGTCCTATCTGCGATGACGATGACCGTGATCACAGCCTGATCTGCGTCGTTGAGAGTCCAAAGGATGTCACTGCCTTCGAGCGGACAAGAGAATTCGGCGGCGTTTATCACGTTCTCCACGGTCTGCTCTCTCCTATCGACGGCATTACACCGGACAAGCTCCATATCAGAGAACTGCTGGCAAGAATCTCTGCCGGCGGCGTCGAAGAGGTCATCATGGCTACTAACCCAACTGTTGAGGGCGATGCTACTGCTATCTATATCGCTAATCTGCTTAAACCCCTCGGCGTTAAAGTGAGCCGCCTTGCCTTCGGTCTGCCTGTTGGCGGTATTCTTGAATATGCCGACGAGGTGACACTGTTCAAGGCTCTCGAAAACAGAAACGATATGTAATAAAAAACCGGACGCTGTGTCCGGTTTTTTGCGTTATTATGGCATATGCAGAAGCTGACAGCTTACGTTTTATCTGAAAGGTCTGCACGGCGGTTTATAGCTATGTAAAGCGTAAGTAGACTTTTACCGCAGAATTGTCCGAAAATAAAAATTTCCCCTGCCGAACGTGAGTTTTCAGCAGGGGATTGGTTTTATAATAATAAAACAAAGACTTATTCAGCAGAGTTGAGAAGCTTAGCGAGCT
>CAMNFW010000175.1 GCA_946537565.1 uncultured Ruminococcus sp.
GTGAGCCTTTTCAACTTTTTTATCTGGAAAAACTGTAGCTGTACCGGAGCGAATGATTTCAACAGGGATTCCACGTTTAGCAGCACCCAAAGCGGTTGAAGTTACGCAGCCGCACTCATCGAGACCGCAAAGGAACAGCTTTTCATATTTCTTTTCAGCGATAAGCTCACGGAGCTTTTTATTTGAAAGAGCGTCGCCCACCAGCTTATCGAAGCAATAATCCGAGACAATATCCAGACCGCTGTAAAGCTCAGCGCCCTCAGTACCGGCGATAGAATAACCGAACAGCAGGCGGTTAGTGGGGAGATTCTGGATAATATGGCGGATATAGATAATATCGCTGCCGTTATTTTTATATTGATGAATAAGGTTATTCACCGCAGCGGTCAGCTGTTTGGTGTCATAAGAAAAATTCTTTTTTCTTTTTTCATACAGATAATCATTCTGCATATCAATAACTATCAAAGCCGTTCCCATTTTCCACCTCCTATTTTTAGCTCACGTTTTTTTAGCTCACGTTTTTTAGCTCACGTTTTTTAGCTCACGTTGCCGCTCGCAAGCTCGCTCACTCCCAACGGGATTTGTAACTTATCAATCGCATACGGCACAAATAAGGCTCAGTCACTTTGTGGTGCAACTTCTTTTGTAATTCGATTTAGTGTCATGTTACTTTTGCACAAACGGCAATTATGTTTTTCTTCAAAAATTTGCTTTTACAGAAGGTTTTGCAATTACTTATCAGAGTATTAACGATTATCTTTTGCTGCCTTTAGCGCCGAAGCTTCCGCCCATTGAGAGTATATTAGTATCGAAAGTATAATTGATCTTCTCACCCTGTCTATGGCGTTTAAGAGCGAGCTGAATCATTCTTTCCAGCAGCTGAGTATACTTAACGCCCTTAGGCTCCCAGAGATAAAAAGCAAGCGAACCGGGAATAGTATTTATCTCATTGATATAGATCTTATTTGTTTCCATATCAAGCATGAAGTCGATTCTTGTAACGCCGTTGCAGCCTAAGTATCTGAAAGCATCGACAGCGGTCTTTTTAACGAATTCGTCCTGTTCAGGAGTGATCTCAGCAGGGATTTTTCTTTTAAGGGTAGCCATACCCTTGCTGCCGCCGGACTTTCCGCCGCCAACATACTTCTGTTCAAAGCTGAGGATATCCTCATCGCTTGCCTGAACAGGCTCTTCACAAACAGAAGCCTCAGCCTCCTCACTGTCGCCCACAACGGAGCAGTTTATTTCCTTCAGCTTTACAACAGCCGGCTCAACGAGTATCCTGTCAGCAAAAGCGAAAGCATCCTCCATTGATCTCAGGAGACTGTCTCTGTCGGAAGCTTTGGAGATACCTACACTGGAGCCAAGATTTATCGGCTTTACGATAACCGGATAGCCGAACTTGCTTTCCACCTGCTCGGCACATTTTTCAAGGTGATCTATCTCATAGCTGGAGAATCTACAGCAGTCCAGCACAGGGAATCCAGCGTCCTTAAGCAGTATTTTCATAACAAACTTATCCATGCCGACAGCGGAAGCAAGCACATCGCAGCCCACATACGGCAGATCAAGAGTCTGCAAATAGCCCTGCAATGCGCCGTCCTCAACATTTGTACCATGAACTATCGGGAAAGCGATATCCACATCGGATATAAGGTTAGAGCCGAACTTTTTCATTTTCTGGCGGATAAGCTGAACTTTTCCCTCGCTGCGGACGAACACGCACTCAGTACATTCTTTAAGAAGAGCGGGGATATCCTTGAAGCTATTGATATCCATGAGTTTTTCGCCGGTATAAAATTCACTTTTCTTAGTCATATACACAGGAATGATATTGTATTTTTCCTTATCCAGATAAGTCATTGCCTGGACAGCGGATATTACAGACACCTCATGCTCGACGCTTCTTCCGCCGAAAAGTACAGCTAAATTGATCTTCATACTCTTATCTCCTTTAATAAAATATCTTTATCAATAATTATCAGGCAGATCATTCTCCAGCAGAACAATCTTTTTCTTATCAGTCTGATAAGCCTGAACTTTAGCGAGAGCTTCGCCCAGGGTGTCAGCCACATAGACCTTTTCCATATCGTATCCGGCGGACTTGATGCCGTTATAAATAGGCACGGTCTGATTTTTACCCACAAGCACGATATAGTCACAAGCGGCGGCAGCCTCCTGTCCGAACTCAAAATTAAGCTCCTCTTGTTTTGCGCCCAGCTCGACCATACCTGGAGTTACAAGTATACGGCAGGCATCGAACAGTCCCAGAACATTCAGTGCAGCACGGCAGCCGCTTGGATTGGAGTTATAAGCGTCGTCGATATAAGTAACACCGCCTCCCTTGTCGAGGAGCTGTAAACGGTGAGGAACGGCAGCGATACGCTTTACAGGTATGATAAGCTTTTCCAGCGGTATACCGGTACCGTGAGCATAAGCAATTGCACCGAGAAGATTCTGTACACTATGCTCACCCAGAAGCTTAGTAGTAAACCGGCAGCTTTCGCCGCTGGGAGCAGTAACGGTGAACTCAGTGCCCTTATCCGAGACTTTAATATCGGAGCCGTGATAATCTGCACCCTCATAAACGCCGTAGGTCACGGCATTTTTATATTCCGGAGCTTTTTTACGGATAAACTCATTGTCGATATTGAGATATATCTTACCGAGAGGTGAAACATGGTCAGCCAGTTCAAATTTAGTATTAATGACATTTTCGATAGAGCCGAAGGTTTCGAGGTGCTGAGGACCGACGGAGGTAATGATACCGTCATGGGGGTCAGCGATACCGCAAAGCTCTTTAATTTCATGCACACGTCTTGCGCCCATTTCGCAGATAAAGTATTCATGGGTAGGCTTAAGATCACGGCGAACGGTTATAGTAACGCCCATAGGGGTATTAAAGCTCTCAGGGGTTTTCAGTGTTTCATATTTTGAGCTGAGCAGCTCGCTGAGATAGAATTTCATACTGGTTTTTCCGTAGCTTCCGGTGATTCCGACCTTATGCAGCTCCGGCATAGAAGCGAGTTTTTTCTTTGCATCGTTGATATACCAGTTATTAATAGCTGTCTCAAGTGGCTTGTTGATAAGGTTAGACAGCGGAACGAGGATCGGTGTCAGGTAAAGAGCTGAACCGGCGATTATCAGCGGAATGTTGCTGGTGAAGCGTCTGCCTCCGCCTATCTCAACGATATCCGCCGAGAAAAAAGCTCCGGCAAAGATCGCAGCTATGAGAATAAAAAATGTTACCAGCATACGCTTAACTCTTGCGGTATACTTAAAAGGCTTCTTGAATTTTTTTCCCGGCTTATTGCTGACAGCAACAGCGATATTGCCGACAGTCAGGCAGGAGCATATCAATATTGAGACTTTATTGAGTCCGGAATTGAAAACGTGTTTTTCCGGCAGCCAGATGACCTGGTCAGTAAAGATCAAAGCCAGCTGTATCACCAGCATCACGCACAACGGTATATATCTTTTGAAATTTTTCTTCATCCACCATGAATGCTCCGGGGTCTTATAGCCGTTGAGCTGGAGCATATGGAACTCACGAAGTCCGAGAAAAACGATAGCAGCAAGGGTGACCGCCGCATAAATGCAGCTAATAATAATACTCATCAAAATCTCCTTTTTTAGTCGTCCAGCTTCATGAAGGACGTCATAACTCTATTGAATATGAACTGCTGCTCCAGGAAGGAGTAATGTCCGGCATTATCCAGCTTGACCAGACCGGCATCGGGAATAAGCTTTTCCATTTTCTCGCCGTCAGACAGTGGAGTAGCGGTATCGTTCACACCCCAGATCAGCAGTGTGGGGCATTTGATATTAGGCAGCAGAGGTTCCAGGTCCTCGTTGACCACCTTGACCAGCACCTGTCTCATCAAGGGAGAAGCAGCGGCATAGTCAGCGCTTCCCATTTTTTTGCGGAAGTTTTCCAGAGCATTTGGGAAGAGCTTAGCCACAGGCTTAAAAGAGAGAACCGCCTTGCCGAACTTATAATATCTTGTGCGCCAGCTTTTCTTATTAGATTTAGGCGGAAGGATACCGGCGCTGTCAACGAGAATGACTTTAGAAATATTAAATGGCAGGTCCTTGCGGCTGTTGAGCTTAATAATAACTCTTCCGCCGAAAGAATGGCCGAGGAACATAATATTTTTATTGTCATAATCCTTAAGGAAGCTGATAACGAAGTCAACGTAATCGTCAACGCACCAGGCAGCCGGCGGCTCCTGACTTTCGCCGAAGCCTGGCATATCCATAGCCACGACTGTATATTTTTTTGCCAGCAGATCCACAAGGTTAGCGAACAGTTTAATATTGCTGCCCCAGCCGTGGAGGAGAACGATCAGGTCGCCCTCGCCTTTCTGCACATAGTTTATCCTGATATTGTTTACAGTTTTTATCATTTCTGTTATCTCCGGTATATCTCTATAATTATACATATGCTTAAGACCTATCATCGCATACATATACATTATTATTATATCACGGCTCAGCCTTTATGTCAACCGAAAATTTTGATGAAAAGCAGTCCTGAAAAGTCCTTCAGATTCAGCCAGAAAACCAGTTTCCGGCAGATATATTAAAAAAAGGCGCTGATATTTCTACCAGCGCTGAAAATATATTCATTTTCTGTCTGAGCATTATGCAACAAGACCTGAACGCTCGATACCCTCAGTGAAATACTTCTGGAGGAAGATATACATTACAAGTATCGGGGTAATTGAAAGCAGACAGCCTGCTTCCTTCCAGACGATCTGTTCTCTTGGAGAGATCTCCACAGTAGCGGAG
>CAMNFW010000176.1 GCA_946537565.1 uncultured Ruminococcus sp.
AATACCGTTCCAGATGACACTATAACCCTCCCATCTACTACCTCTCAGCAGCATAAAGGCTCTCCAAATCCAAAGGCTGAACAAGGCTTCCTCACCGATGAATTTGCCTTTGAAGGCTTTGCCTGGTATTACAAAAATATATCTCTCGGAAATGAGATAACAGGCAGAAAAACTGAACTTTTCCTCGAACGTACAAGAATGACCCGGCTTTGGATAAACGGCTGCTTTGCCGGTGAACAGACCAGCCTTTGCTCTCCCCATATCTATGATATCTCAGAGTATATAAAGCCCGGAGAAAACCGTATTTGTATCATCGTCAGCAACAAGGACTATCCTACTAAAGGCGGTCATATGACCTCACCGGACACTCAGTCGAACTGGAACGGCATCACCGGAGAGATCTCCCTCATTTTCTCCGAACAAGACGGTTTATCCAGCGTTAAAGCTTATCCGGATGCCACTGATAAAACTGTCACCCTCTTTTTCAGTAATGTTAACTCGGAAAAAAATATTCAGATCTGGGGCAGCTCGGATTCCGGTCAGATAATTGACAGCAAAATATACACTGTCTCTCCAGATCACCCCTTTGCTGTGGTCGATCTTGGCGAAAATGCTCAGCTCTGGAGTGAGTATTCCCCTGTTGTTTATACCCTCAAAGCCGCTGTGTCAGGCAGCAATGATATCCTCACGGTCAGCTTCGGTCTGAGAAATATTTCCTCAGAAGGTCTTGATATTAAACTAAATGGAAATAAGATATTCCTTCGTGGCAGACATGACGGCTTGATCTTCCCGAAAACCGGCGCTGCTCCAACTGATCTTGAAGATTGGTATGTTTATCTCTCTAAAGTCAAGGAATGGGGACTGAATCATGTCCGCTTCCACACCTGCTGTCCGCCGGAAGCCGCTTTTAAAGCTGCTGATATGCTCGGTATCTATTTGCAGCCTGAACTGCCTTTCTGGGGAACTATCGCTGCTCCGGGTGATGAAGGCTTCAATGAAACTGAACAGGATTATCTCATTAATGAGGGACTTCGCATTCTCGATACCTTCGGAGATCATCCGTCTTTCTTAATGATGTCTCTCGGCAATGAGCTTTGGGGCAGCCCTGAAAGACTTAACAGCATCATCAGCCGATTCAAATCCTTCGACAACCGGCATCTCTACACCCAGGGAAGTAATAATTTTCAGTTTTATCCAAATATTCAGCCGGAAGATGATTTCTTCTCAGGTGTCCGCCTCAGCCGTGAAAGACTTATTCGTGGCTCCTATGCCTCCTGTGACGCTCCGCTTGGCTTTGTTCAGACCTCTCAGCCTTGCACATCTCATTCTTATGATAAGCTCATCTTCCCCGAAACCTCAGAGGAACATTCCAGTGACAGCTGCTCCGAAATTGAAATACAATACGGTACAGGCGTGAAAAAAGTCAAAGTCTCAGCCAACAGCAGCGGCCTTATCCCCACTAAGCCTATCGTCACTCATGAGGTCGGTCAGTATTGCTCTTTCCCAGATCTCGACGAAATAAATCAATACTCCGGTCCGCTTAAACCCCGCAGCCTCGAAATTATCAAAAACAGACTTTCTCAGAATAATCTGCTCTCTCAGGCTGAAAAAATACACCTTTCTTCTGGTATGCTGGCTTTTGACTGCTACAAGCTGGAAATTGAAGCTGCTCTCCGATCAGAATATATCTCTGGCTTCCAGCTTCTTGATCTCCAGGATTTCACCGGTCAGGGTGTAGCTTTGGTAGGTATGCTGAATCCGTTCATGGAAGAGAAAAAATTCGTCAAAAAATATTCTCTAAGAAAAAAATGGCAGGGCTTCTGCTGTGATGCCGCTGTACTCGCTGAATTAGACAGCTTCGTTTTCACCGAAAATACACCTGTTAATATCCCCGTTAAGCTCAGATATATGCAGCCGGATACTCTCTGTTCAGCGGCTGTTCGCTGGAGTTTCGGAAATGAATCCGGTGAACTTGTTCTTCCTGAGATAAGCTCTGGTCTGACTAATGCCGGTATCATCAGCCTTTCAGCTCCGTCATCCGGCAAATACACTCTCTCTGTGCAGCTTTTAAACAACGGAAAACTCTTATCTGAAAATAGTTACGATATTTACGTTTTCCCTAAGGCTGAACCGGAGCTTCATATCTGTGAACCCTCTGTTCAGGGCAGCAGCTGTGTTTATATCGTCAGTGACGTTAAAACTGCTCAGCAGCTTCTCGAAAACGGCGAAAAAGTCCTGCTAATACCCGGTTCTCTTCCGGAATCTGTCAAAGGCTTCTACTGCACTGATTTCTGGTGCTACACTATGTTCCGAACTATCTCCGAAAGTATGGGCAAAGAAATTCCTGTCGGCACTCTTGGACTTAACATTATCAGCTCCCACCCTGCACTGAAATATACCTACAGCAGCTTCTATTCAACCCCTCAGTGGTATAGCATTGTCTCTGCCTCAGACTGTGCTGTCCTTGACAGAACTGATGAAGGTTTTCAGCCTATTGTCAGCGTCAATGATAACTTTGAACGCTGCCGCAAGCTTGGTCTTCTCTATGAAGCAAGATCATCTAATGGCAGGCTCATGGTCTGCACCAGCCGCCTTTATGATATTGCTGACAAACCAGAGGTTCAGGCTCTCCTGAAAGGCATTATCGAATATATGCACTCCGACTCCTTCGCTCCGGAATTTGAATATTCACTGAATGACCTGGGTCTTTAATGTGAAGCTTATGAACTGAGAGTGAAAAGCTGATGAAATAACCAGAATTTGCCTTGACTTTTTTGTAAATTATGTTATAATAAAAATACCCATTCAGGAAAGGAAGGGATCGTATGAGCGAAAAAGATATGTACATCGAAGGACTGCAAAATCTACCGGCTATCATGAGCAGCGATGAGAGTATTCAGGAAAAATTTGCCAATACATTTATGGAATTTCTCCAGCTTACTCATCTCTATGACTCTGCCATTAAGGTCGTTTCTACTTACCTCGATGTTCTCGACAGCGAATTTAATTACAAATTCCAGCGCAACCCTATCCACAATATCGAAAGCAGACTTAAATCCCCTGAATCTATCATGAACAAACTCAGAAAAAAAGGTCTGCCTATCAGCGTCGAAGCTGCTCAGAAAAATCTTTTGGACCTTGCCGGTATCCGTGTGACCTGCTACTATATATCTGATATCTATAGTATCGCCGATATGCTCTCCCGCCGTGATGATTTTGTAATGATAAAATGCAAGGACTATATCCGAAACCCTAAACCCAGCGGCTACAGAAGCTATCACATGATCATCAACGTGCCTGTTTATCTCTCAAATCAGAAAAAATATGCTCCCGTTGAAATACAGATAAGGACTATGGCTATGGACTTTTGGGCAAGCCTTGAACATCAGCTTAAATATAAGCCCTCAGCTGCTATTACTCCGGAAATTTCTCAGGAGCTTAAAGAGTGTGCAGAACGCATCGCTCAGACCGATCTGCAAATGCAGAAGATCTTCATGGAAATTAACGATCTTGAATAATATCCCTGAGTTTTTTCTTCAAATACTGCCCGGCTGATTTAATGCAGATCTTCACAGCTGTCTCTGCGGCACACCTTGACTTTTTTGCCGAATAGTGGTATCATTAGTATAATGATGTATTCTGCCGGAAAAATTTGATTTTTATCGGCACTATGATTCTTTTGTTCATTACTGGAGGTTTAATTTTATGGCATTTTGTAAATATTGCGGAAAAAAACTTGAAGACGGTGAGGTTTGTTCCTGCCCGGAGGCTAAGGCTGACAGAGAAGGCTCCAATGATAACAATGGCGGCGAGGACAGCAGCAAAGACTTGTTCTTTAATGCTGAGAATAATGATCCCGTCCCGGCTCCGGACCCTTCACCCGAAAAAGCTGATACCGAACCTTCTCAGGAACCCGAAATTGTCAATAAGGAAAAGGAAAATGATGATACTTCAGGCAAGGGCGGTCTGAAAAAACGTCTCACCGGTATCGCTATTCTGGCTGGTATACTCCTTGTGATACTGATTCTCGGTGCTGCTCTCATCTCTATGATAGCCGGAGCTTATAAAAAACCTTTCAAAAATATCCAGAAAGGCATTGAGAAAAAAGATGCTGCTGCTATCGTTGAAGCCTTTTATCCTGATAGCTATATCAGTTATATGGAGGACAGTGTCGAGGACTATGAGGATTCTGTGGATGAACTTGATTCCCTCATTGATGACCTTGAAGATGTTCTTCAGGACGACTATTTCGGCGACGGCATGAAAATTGATATCGAGTATATCGAAAAAGAAGAAGTCAGCGGAAAAACCCTTAAATCTATAAATAATCATTTCAAAGCTATGGGCGAATCTGTAAACAAGGCTTATAAAGTAAAGATCAATCTCATGATCTCCGGCGATGAAAAAACTTGTGAAGGTAAAATCAATAATCTCTACTCCGTTAAGCTCGAAAGCGGAGAATGGAAACTCTATATTGATGAAAGAGCTGTTGACAGATTCAATAATGAATTCTCTAAGCCTTTGGATATTTTGGAGGATAACATCGAATCCTACATCAATGGATATAAAGACAGCCTTGATCTTGTTCTGGCTTCTCCTGATATGGAAGACGATGAAGAGATTGATGCTGATATTGATGATGACGATGAAACCGAAGATGATCAGGATATTGAAAATGATGAAGAGATTGATGTCGATGATGATTCCGATGACAGCAATGAAAAAAATGCCGATAAAAAGAACAATAAAAGCTGAGCAGCCAC
>CAMNFW010000177.1 GCA_946537565.1 uncultured Ruminococcus sp.
GGCATGGAGCGCCTGCAAGGCAGGCGCTCATATGCGCCGCCTGCGGCGGCGCAACGGTAACAGCTGCATTAAAGCGTTAACAGCAGTAATAAATCAGTCCTCAAAGCGGACTTTAATAGCATTGGCATGAGCAGTGAGGCCCTCACGCTCAGCGATAAGCACAATGTCATCCTTTGCGTTAGCAAGAGCATCTTTAGTGTAGTAGGTATAGCTGATACGCTTAGTAAAGCTTGCAACGCCAAGAGGTGAGAAGAATCTTGCAGTACCGCTGGTAGGAAGAACGTGATTGGGACCAGCGTAGTAGTCGCCCAAAGGCTCGGAAGCGAAGTGACCGAGGAAAATGGAACCGGCATTATCAAGGCTTCCCAGAAGCTCCATCGGATTATACATAAGGACTTCAAGATGCTCAGGAGCTATTTCATTAGCCAGCTCCACACAGCGCTGACGGCTGTCGGCAATGATAATAGCACCGTAGTCATTCAGGGATTTTTCGATAATATCTTTGCGTTCCAGGTACTGTTTCTGGCGGTTGATCTCAGCGATAGTTTCATCAGCGAGCTTTTCACTGGTGGTGACCATTATAGCAGAGGCAAGCACATCATGCTCAGCCTGTGACATAAGATCGGCAGCAGCGAATTTAGGCTCAGCGGTATCGTCGGCGATAACGAGTATCTCACTGGGACCGGCGATCATATCGATATCGACTACACCATAGAGCAGCTTCTTTGCCGTAGCAACAAAAATATTTCCGGGGCCGACGATCTTATCACACTTAGGGATCTGTTCAGTACCGTAAGCAAGAGCAGCAACAGCCTGAGCGCCGCCAGCCAGGAATATTCTGTCAACACCGCAGATAGCAGCTGCCACAAGAATATCCTTGTTTGGAGTACCGTCCTTAAGCGGCGGAGTTACCATAATAATTTCCTTTACACCGGCAATTTTAGCTGGTATAGCGTTCATCAGCACGCTTGAAGGATATGCAGCTGTGCCGCCGGGAACATAAAGTCCGACTTTAGAAAGACCTCTCACACGCTGACCGAGTATGACACCGTTGGGCATAGGATTAATAAAGCCCTGCTCGACCTGTCTCTTGTGAAAATCAGCGATATTCTCCTGAGCATTCAGCAGAGCTTCAACAAACTCCTGATCAGCTTCAGTGAGGGCATCGTTAATAACTTCCCTGGGCACTTCATAATACTGAGGGAGCTTTCCGTCAAACTTCAAGGTATAGTCATTAACAGCCTTATCGCCGTTTTCACGGACATTCTCAATTATTTCAGTAACAGTTTCGGTGACTTTTTTATTAGTCTCACCAGCACGCTTGCTCAGCTCAGCAAGAAATGCAGCCTCATCAGTTCCGTTAGCAAATATTTTTCTCATTACAATGCCTCCTCAATTTTATTGACCAGAGCTTCGATCTCTTTCTGTCTCATTTTAAGGCTGACGGTATTGACGATCAGTCTTGCTGAGATAGGAGCAACGTCCTCGATAACTTCAAGACCATTTTCTTTAAGGGTGGTTCCTGTTTCTACAATGTCAACAATTCCGTCTGCCAGCTCCAGCAGCGGTGCAAGCTCAACGCTGCCTTCGATCTTGATAATTTCAGTATCCATACCCTTTTTCTCGAAAAAGCTTCTTGAAACATTGGGGTATTTTGTAGCAATAGTTTTAACGCCGTAGCCGCTGTAAAAATCGCTGCCTTTTTTCACAGCCAGGGCAAATTTGCATTTACCGAAGCCGAGATCCACCAGCTCGAAGAATTTGCCTTTCATTTCCATAATGGTATCCTTGCCCACAACGCCCATGTCGCACACACCATGCTCAACATAGGTGATAACATCGTTTGCCTTTGCAAGCACCACTTCAAGATTTCCGTCAGGAACAGGAAGGATAAGCTTTCTGCCTTTCTCCCTTACAGCAGTGCAGTCGAAGCCCAGCTTTTCAAGAAGACCTACGGTATCCTTTTCAAGTCTGCCCTTAGTAAGAGCTATCCTAATAGGTTTGCTGTTCATATGATCTCCTCCTCGCTGTCGATGACCACAACCTTAGCGATCTTCTTTTCCTTAGCGTATTCTCTGACGGATTCAAGGTCGTCGAAGAGGGCAGTTTCGACCACAAAGCCCTGCTCACGCAGATCCTGAGCGGTTTTCAGAGCCTGCACCTCAAAACCTTCGAGTCCGTAAACTATAACATCAACTCTCGGTTCTGCCGGAAGAATGCCGTTCTTTTCTATGACCTTGCAAATCGCATTTACATTTACAGCAAAGCCAATAGCCGGAACATCATAGCCAAATTCACTGAGCAGCTTGTCATATCTTCCGCCGGAAAGCACCTCATCGCCGTGACCCTGCAAATAGCCTTTAATAATGATACCGGTGTAATAATCGGTTTTATTGACAAGTCCCAGGTCAACGGTAATAGTACCCTCACCGCCGCAAAGCTCAACGGTATCGAGATAGATCTGTTTAAGCTCTTCCAGGATAACGAGTATCTTATCATCGGGCATGAGCTGCTCAGCCTTTTCAAAGACCTCTTCGCCGCCGAAGAGAGCCGGCAGCTTTTTAAGTGCAGCAGTAATTGAATTAACGCCGAAAGAAGAATCCAGCAGATCATTAAGAGCGGGGAAGTTTTTGTTTTCGATGAGCTTGCGGATACTTTCGGTTTCACGTTCAGTAGCCTGGAGTTTTTCGGCGAGGGCTTTAAAGATGCCGATATGACCTATTTCCAGTGAAAACTCCATACCGCAGCTTCTGAGAGAATCCACAGCGGTGGAGATGACCTCCAGATCAGCTATCTTCTGTTCTGAGCCGATAAGCTCGATACCAGCCTGAACTATCTCATCGCTTCTTCCTTTAAGAGCCGGTTCAGTGCGGTAAACGGGCTGGTCATAGCAAAGCTTAAGGGGCAGCGCAGCGTCACGAAGTCTTGTGGCAGCAACTCTTGCGATAGGCATAGTTGAATCCGGTCTCATGACCATGAGCCTGCCCTTGTTATCGGTGAGCTTATACATATTCTCCTGGGGAAAATATCTTGAATTCAGACTAAAAACGTCAAAAAATTCCAGACCGGGAGTTATGATTTCGCTGTAGCCGCGGCTCTTGAACAGATCAAGCAGATCATTCTCTATTTTCCGTCTGACGATACATTCACCGAAAAGCAGATCTTTAGTGCCTTCCGGAGTTATCAGATCATAATATTTCATATTCGTCCTCCAAACGCTTTAGTGTGTTAACATGGTAATATGATAACACAATGCTATATTAAAGTCAAGTTAAAAGAAGCTCATCTGTGAAGATTCAGGAAGTTCACCAAAAGCTCCTATGGTTTTCAACATATCAATTGTGGTTTTTGACACACCACTCACCTGCTGAAATTCTTCAATAGAAATAAAATTCTTGTTCTGAGCAGCGTTGTAAATACCCTTAGCAGCGTTCTCGCCAACGCCTGACATGGCTGAAAACGGTATCCTGAGCTGTCCGTCCTCGATCAGATAATTCACCGCATCGGACTTGAAAATATCTATCGGCAGGAATGAATATCCCCTCGACAGCATCTCATTGGTGATAAGCAGAATATCATACAGGTCAGATTCCTTTTTCGACCGGTTATTGCCCAGCTCACGCAGCTCCTCGATACGTCGTCTGACCGCTTCTTTTCCCTGAACAGCCAGCTCCGCATCAAAATCCTCTCCACGCACCGAGAAATATGTAGCGTAATATTCCAGCGGCATATGCAGCTTGAACCAGCCCAGCTTTATCGCTGCGATTACATAAGCCGCCGCATGAGCCTTCGGGAACATATACTTTATCTTAAGGCAGCTTTCGATATACCAGTCCTCAACTCCGTGGTCACGCAGATTCTGAATTATTTCAGGTGTGAACTGCTTGGGCGCCTTGCCTTTTCTTGTCCATTCCATTATCTGGAAAGCCATTTTCGGCTCAACACCTTTATACAGCAGGGTGGTCATGATGCTGTCACGGGTACCGATGACCTCGGAGATCGTGCAGATTTTATTGTCGATAAGATCCTTTGCATTTCCCAGCCATACATCAGTACCGTGGGAAAGTCCGGATATCTGCAAAAAGTCGCTGAACTTAGTGGGCTTAGCGTCCAGCAGCATCTGGATAGTAAAGCTTGTTCCCATTTCCGGAATACCGAGACTTCCGGTCTTGCAGTAGATCTCCTCCGGCGTAACTCCCAGAACATCGCAGTTTGTACACATTCTGATAACGTCCGGGTCGGAGGTGGGAACGTCCTTTATCTTCATACCGGTAAGCTCTTCAAGATGCTTGTAAAGTGTTGGTACAACGTGTCCCAGCTCGTCAAGCTTAAGAATGGTATCATGCAGTGAGTTGAAGTCGAAGTGAGTGGTAATGACCTCGGAATCCGGAGAATCCGCCGGGTGCTGCACTGGTGTAAAGTCATAAACCTCATAGTCAGAGGGAATAACGACCATTCCGCCGGGGTGCTGACCGGTTGTGCGCTTGATGCCGGTGCAGCCAATGGAAAGCCTTGTAAGCTCCGAATTATTGAGGGTTATGCCGTTTTCCTCGCAGTATTTTTTAACATAGCCAAAGGCAGTTTTTTCTGCGACAGCTGAGATAGTTCCGGCTTTGAAAACGTTGGATTTTCCGAAAAGCTGCTCGGTGTATCTGTGAGCCCAGAACTGATACTCGCCCGAAAAATTCAAGTCGATATCCGGCTCCTTGTCACCGTCAAAGCCGAGAAATGTCTCA